>JAGNNB010000414.1 GCA_017990865.1 Lysobacteraceae bacterium | reverse complement strand
CGCTGCGGTTGTCGATGCTGCCTTCGCCGCTCGGCGGGCTGGATCTGCGCATCGCCGTCACCGATACCGGCATCGGCATCCCATCCGATCAACTCGGTCTGATTTTCGAACCCTTCCATCAAGCCGGCACGCAGGGAGGAAAAACGCGCCCAGGCACCGGTTTGGGTCTGAGCATCACGCGCCGTCTGGTCGATTCGATGAACGGGAGCATCGACGTGGAGAGCGGAGCGGTCCGCGGCACCACCTTCCACGTGCACCTGCCGGATTTGGCGATCGCCTCGTCTCCGCCGGAAACGACGGGCGCGGCCGCGGATGCGCGCGCGGATTTCGATCGGCTCGCGCCTTTGCGTATTCTCGTCGTCGACGATATCGCGTGGAATCTGGAGGTCGCCATGGGCTATCTCGACGGCAGCCGTCATCGCGTCGTCGTCGCGCACGACGGCGAAGAGGCGCTGACGCGCGCGCGCGAGACGCTTCCCGACGTGATTCTGATGGATCTGCGCATGCCAAAGATGGACGGCTATCGAGCGCGCGACGCGCTGCGCGAGGACGCTGCGTTGGCTCGCATTCCCGTGGTCGCGGTCACGGCTTCGTCCCTCGAGGACGAGGAACAGATGCGGGCGGGCGGTTTCGACGGGTTCGTGCGTAAGCCGTACGGTTCGCAGCAGCTGTACGCGGCGTTGCGCGCGCTGTTCGGGGAAACGTCCCCGACGCAGCCGTCGATGGCGGTCGCGGAACCGGAGCCCATCGCGCCGGCGTCCGCAGACCCGCGGGATCGAGCGCGTCTGCGCGCCGTCTTGGGCGATGCGCTGCGCGCGCAGCGACGAGCGATGCGCTTCAAGGATATCGCCGAATACGCGACGATCGTGATCGATGCGGCCACAGTGGTCGGCGATGCGGCCGTCCTGCAGCGCGCGCGCGCGCTGCGCCGCGCCGCGTTGAACTTCGAACTCACCGCGGCGAAACGCGAGCTGGACGCTCTGCTCGCGCTGGGCGGCGACGAGTCGATCGCCTCCGATTCCTGACCGGACCCGATGTCATGCCCATCGACGCTCGCGATCGCGAATCCCTTCCTGTCGTGCTGGTGATCGACGACCAAGAAGCCAATCTTCGCCTCGTTGGTCAGGTGCTCGCACCCGCGGGCTACGACATCGCTGCGGCGCTCGACGGCGCCGAAGGGCTGACGCTGGCGATCGACGCCAAGCCCGACCTGATCCTGCTCGACATGCGCATGCAACGCATGGACGGGTTCGAGGTTTTGGCCCGCCTGAACGCATCGTCGGAAACGCGAACGATTCCGGTGATCTTCCTGACCGCCGATGACGACCGCAAGAATTTGACCCGAGCGTTTTCCCTCGGAGCGGTCGATTACATCGTCAAGCCTTTCGTCGCCGAAGAGTTGATCGCTCGCGTGCGCGCGCACGTCGACCTGAAGGGCGCGCGCGACCGATTGGTGCGCGTCGCGGCCGAACGCCAGCGCGCGAACGAGATCGTCAGCCACGACCTGCGCAATCATTTCGGCAATATCCTGTTCGCCGCGCACATGCTGCGCGATGACGGCGCCGAGGCGGAACAGCGCCATCTTTTGGCCCAGTCGATCGTCGCTTCGGCGGAAGCGGGAACCTTATTTCTGCAGACCATTCTCGATCGCGATTCGGCCGGCGGCGAACCGACGACCATCACCGCGCATGGCTTGTTCGAGCAGGTCGTCGCCTCGCTGCGCCTGCACGCCGACGCTAAAGGCGCGACTTTGCGCATCGGCGATACCAGCGAAGATTTCGCGCTGCGTTGCGATGTCGCCGGTGCGATCCATGTGCTGCAGAACCTGGTGTCCAACGCGATCAAATACGCACCGCCGGGCAGCAAGACCTTGCTCGCGGCACGAGGGCACGGCGACCGCGCGCGGCTTTCGGTGCACGATCGCGGCCCCGGCGTCGGACGCCAGGATCGCGAGCGCTTGTTCCGCCGTTTCGTTCGTCTCGGCGCGATGCCGACCGCGGGGGAAACCTCGACGGGTCTCGGGCTGGCGTTGGCGAAACAGCGCGCGCGGACCATGGGCGGCGATCTGTGGTACGACGATCGCGAAGGCGGCGGCGCGATTTTCACGCTGGATCTACCGATGCGGCCCGATTGAGCGCCGCCGCCGTTCGCATCGTCACGCCTTGGTGCGGCGCCCGAAAATCAGCGACAGCACAAACAGGACGAGAAAGATCACGAAGAGGACCTGCGCGATACCGGACGCCGCGCCGGCGATGCCGCCGAACCCCAGCACACCCGCGACCAACGCGACGATAAGGAAAGCCAATGCGTAATACAGCATGGAAATTCTCCGAGGAGCGATGCGACCAAGCGAGTCTTGGCAAGTCGATGTATTCAAGTCGCATGCCAACCGAATGACGCGTCCAAGTGCTTGTTTTTCTGTGTGTACGGAAGGATCTGAGAAATACCGGGCGCGCGTTCCGTGCGTTGTGCACGATGGCGACGCACCGGATCGTGCGGGATGCCCCTGTTTCGACCTCGGCTTGCGGTTCGCACCGCCGATCCGTCGGCGCAGGCGAATGGTGTCGAGCGCGCGCTCGAGGTTCGTGCGACCTCGGCCGATCTCCGGCCGATTTGCGACTTAATGCGTGGCCGATCCGTGTGCGATCGCCGTTCGCACTGGAAGCGTTGTGCGTGCCAGGACAGCGATGGGCATCGAGCGCTGTGGACCCGCGCGCGAGATGCCGCCTGTGCGGCGGGGCGCGGAGGTTCTACACTGACGGCTGCACCCGCCCCGGCCTCCCCCATGCGCCAACGCAAAACCAAAGCCACTTCGGTCGATATCGCGCACCGCGCCGGCGTTTCGCAGGCGACGGTGTCGCGGGTGTTGCGCGGCAGTCCGCTGGTCAACGCCGAAACCCGCAAGCGGGTGATGGATGCGGTGAAAGAACTGAACTACAAGGTGGATCGCCGCGCGTCGAGTTTGCGCACCCAGCGCGCCGGCACCCTGGCGCTGCTGTTGTTCGAGGATCCCACCGCCGACGACTCCAACATCAACCCGTTTTTTCTGGCGATGCTGGGCTCGATCACCCGCGCCTGCGCGCGCCATGGCTACGATTTGCTGGTCTCGTTCCAGCAGCTTTCCGACGACTGGCACGCCGATTACGAAGACAGCATGAAAGCCGATGGGCTGATTCTGCTCGGCTACGGCGATTACATCGATTACCGCCCGAAACTCGTGCGTTTGGTCGAGCAGGGCACGCATTTCGTGCGTTGGGGCGCGGTGCTGCCGGATCAGCCCGGCGTGTCGATCGGCTGCGATAACGTCGCGGGCGGGCGCATGGTCGGCGAACACCTGCTGGCCATGGGGCGCCGCAGCATCGCCTTCCTCGGCGATGCGTCCAGCCATTACCCCGAATTCCACGCGCGCTACCGCGGCTGCGAGCACGTGCTGCGCGAAGCGGGCATCGCCGAGGACCCGGCGC
>JAGNNB010000413.1 GCA_017990865.1 Lysobacteraceae bacterium | reverse complement strand
CCTGATGAATCTGAGGGACTACCCGCTTGCGTTGCGCAGCGGCGACAAAGTCACGCTCTACGAAGAGAACGGGGTGGTCAAGTACTACACCCTGACGCCGAAAACCAAGGCCGCCGGTGTCGACGCGGCCAAAGTCGTCAGCATCGAAGAAGACGTGCAGGCGGTGAAAGCGCAATTGCGCGAAGTGGAGACGATTCGGGTCGAGATGGATCGCATCAAGGAAACTTCGCAAGCGGCCGGGCAAACGCTGGGCGAAGGTTCCAAGGATATCCAGGCGCAAGCCGCGGAAATCTCGAAACTGCAGACCGAACTGGCGAGCTTGCGCAAGAACACCGCCGCCAAGGATGCCGAGATCGCGAAGTTGCGGACCGATCTGGATGCGGTGCGCACCGCGCAGACCAATCTCACCACCAATATCCCGCTGTCGCGTCTCGAAGCATTGGAGAAGGAAATCGTACGCTTGCGCGTCGCGCCCGAACGCATCGTGCGCGATGCGCCGGCGGCGCCTATCGAGAGCGACACGAAAGAAATCGAGGCGCCGGCGATGCCGATCGGCAGAAAGGCCACCGCAAAAAAAGCGACCACCGAAAAAGCGGGGGCCAAAAAAGCGGCCTCGAAGACCGCCCCCGCTGCGAAATCGACAGCCACGAAGTCCGCGGCGAAGAAAGCCGCGCCCGCGAAAGCGGCCGGCAAGCGAGGCTCGAAACCCGGCAGCGGCGGCAAGCGGGGAGATAAGGCGTGATGTCGATACGCATGGCCTCGGTCGGCATTCGCGTACTCGGCGCAGCCGATCCTCGTCGCTCGGGTCGTCGGGCCGCGAACGCATGCCGCACCTGGGTTCCGGTATGAAACCCACACTGCCCGACGCCATTCGTTTCGCGCCAGGCTCGCGCCTGCGCATGGTCATCGCGCTCAAGCCCATACTGCGCGAAGCGGCGGAGAAAGCGCTCGCCCGCCATGCGATCTCGCTGGCGGCGCTCGAAGCGGCGGTGCTATCGGTCATCGAAAACCAGGCCGATGGCGGTCGCTTGATCGGCGAATTCGTCAGCGACGCGGGCGATGGGCGTGCGACGATCGTCGCGACCCGGCACGACAACGGCGATTACGCTTTCGCCATCGACGCCTCCTTGGCCGACCGTCGACGCGATGTCGTCGTCGAACGCATGCTGTTGCAACCTATCGGCAGTCGCGAAATGTATTTGTCGCTCGAAACGGATCAGGGACCGAGCGCCGTGGCCCGTCTGCGTTACGCGGCGGACGGATCGGTCGCCGTCTCGTTGTTCACGCAGGCCCTGTCGCCAAAGATACCGTCGGCCTTGCGCTCGTTGATGCCGGCGGAGCTCGCGCTCGCGACGCTTTCCGTCGTCGTCGATGGCTGAGCGACGATGTTGCTGCTCAAAGGCCGCGAGTTGAGTCGAGCGCGGTGCCGCATGCGCATCGCGGCATGGCGATCGCACGCTCGCGAAGCTTGGCGGAATCGATGAGCGACGCATCGAACCGGCAAACCAACGCTAGCCGAAGCAACAGCGATCGATCGTCGTCGCGCAGCGAAGATCGAGCCGCCAGCGTGAGTCATGATGTCGCGACACCGGCGACGGGCTTGGGGGCGGCCCCGCTGCCGGCGCTCGGCAACCGAGGTATGCAGGAACTTCTGCGCCCATTGCTCCGCATGCCGCGGCATGGCGCGCAGCACGGCTCGCGGCCGAATTCGTCTCGCGCTCCCGCGCCGACATCGCGGCCGCTCTTGCCGAGAGCGTTGCTCGCCAGCGCGGTCGAGGAGCCCGGATCGCCACTTGGCCCATCCCTGCGCGAATGTATGCAGCGGAGTTTCTCCGGCAGCGCGTTAGCGACGCGATCGGCCGACGCAAAGCATCGATCCGATGCGTCGTCGAGCGAAATCGGCATGGATGCGCACGATAGCGTCGCCGAGCGGCAGGCCGAACGACATGCAATGACCTTTTCGCGTGCCGAAGCGTCTGAATCCGCATCCGGAACGCCCGTCGGCGAACCCGGTTCCCCGGATTTTTCGCGCGTCCGCATCCATACCGGATCGCGGGGCGCACAAGCCGCGCGCGCGATGGGCGCGCGCGCTTTCACGATTGGCGAGCATATCGTCTTCGGCGCCGGCCATTACGCGCCGCAGTCCGAAAGCGGACGCGCGCTGCTGGCGCACGAACTGACTCATGTACTGCAACACCGCGGCCTCTCGTCGCCACGCGTCTCGCGTTCGCCCTTGCCGGACGCAAGCGGAGCCGATCCGTTGCTCGAAACGATGGATACGCGAGATTTTCGCGAACTTTGGGGCGCATTCGAGCACGCGCGCTGGGCCTCGCGAAACGACGAAGCGCTGACCTTGGCGCCAGCGCTGATCGCACGGATGTCGGATGCGGATGCGCGTGCGCATGCCGCGGAACTCGCGCTCTGGTTGATCGATCGCGGCGAACGCGATCAGGCGATGCGCGCGCTCTCGGCGCTCGAAACCGCTTGGTGGACGGGTTATGCGGCCGGCGATTTGCCGATCGCGGTCTACGGGGGCCTCGGCCTGCCGATCGGTCCGGAGTCGCTGGTCGACAAAGGCGAGATCGAGGCGTCCGCAGGCCAGCATCAGACCGCGCATGCCTTGTTGGGCATCGCGCACCTCATGGTGCAGATGTCGCTGGACCGGCTTTACAGGCAGGCGACCGCCGACCGCGAGCGTTACGCGGAATTGGGGCCGAGCGGGGAATTTTTGCAATCGTTCGGCACCATGTTGCGCGAGGGCGATCTTCGAAGACTGACCGAATTGCGCACGCGAATTCTCAACGTCTACCCCGGGCTCGTCGCCGCCGCGCGCGACGCGGGCGATGCGGAAACGCTGCGGACGCGAACGGAAGCCGGCGCGAGGCTCGGCGGCGATGTCGCGGGCCGTTTCACGCTCGCGGAGATGGCGGACGCGAGCGATATGTCGATGCCGCTCGGCCCCCGACTTCCGCGTTCGCGGCCAGTCGCATCGGCGGCCGAGTCGGCGCCTTCCGGAGACCGCGCCGCTTCGAGCGAAGGCGCGGCGCCTGCCGCGGAAGGGGAGGTCGCGGTCGGCGTCGTCGCCGAAACCGAAACGCCGCCCGCGCCGATCGCGGGCGCCGAGACCGATCGCGTCGTGAACGCTCCGCCGCCTTTCGAGGGCGGTACCGCTTTGGCTCTGCCGGCGAATCACTATGTCGCCGTGCGTTCCGAACGTTACGCGGTTTCGGAATCGTTGGCCCGGGCCGTGTCCTGGGCGGGAAACTTGTTCGGCGTGAACAGCTCGATCGTCGTGCTGCATGTCGACGACGATAGCGTCGCTCGCTATTACGCGGCATCGCTCGACGAGGACATCACCGATTCCATTCCCGCCGCCGATCCGATGCGGGTGGTCTCCGTACCGTTGTCGGTACCGCTGGTTTCTCTGCCCAACGACTACGCGATCATGGTGATCCACGTAGGCAACGGC
>JAGNNB010000412.1 GCA_017990865.1 Lysobacteraceae bacterium | reverse complement strand
CCGGACGCCGCCGCGCGCGAAGCCGAAAGCGGCTTGATTCGTCGGTATGCGGTGAAGAACGAAATCCTCACCGAGCTCCAGGAACACACGCCGATCATGCGTGGGCTGATGCCCGATGCGCTCGGCCATAAGATCGAATTGCCCGATCCGGACCCGCTGAGTTTCTGGCAGAAATTCAATCCGGTGAAGGTCGCCAAGCATGCGGTCGATCTGCATTACATCGA
This sequence comes from Lysobacteraceae bacterium, assembly GCA_017990865.1. Lineage (GTDB taxonomy): Bacteria > Pseudomonadota > Gammaproteobacteria > Xanthomonadales > Xanthomonadaceae > Lysobacter_I. The sequence goes on along the minus strand of JAGNNB010000412.1, from coordinate 3,245 downwards.
CTCGGTGATCGCCGCGATGGAAAAAGCGTCGGGGCAGAGCAAAGTCACCGACAAGACCCTGATGTCCGATCGCGATCATCCGTTCAATCCGCAATACGAGCGTTCGCTGCAGCACGTGCAAGCCGCCGAGCGGGAGCGGGGCAAGTCCTTCGACGCCCAGACCCAAAATCTGGCCGGCGTGCTGGTCGTGGAATCGCATCGCGCGGGCATCTCTATCGACCGGGTCGCGATCGGCGACCAGGGCCGCGCGTTCGCCATCCAGGGCGCGACGCCCGAAACCCAGCGGATCGCCCATGTCGATACCGATGCCGCGACGAAGACGCCGCTGGTCGAATCCAGCCGGCAGGCGTTGGCGCTCAACGCGCAGCACGCCACCTCAGGCGCGGGCCAGCCGCAGGAAGCGCCGAACCCCGAGATGGCGAACCCCATCCGCGCCACGGCGCGCTGAGTCGTCGCGCCGGCAGCGACAGCTTCGCGTCGTCCCCCGCCGAACGCCGGTCGCGGAGGGCGGTCTTTCGTCCAAACCGATGATTTGCAAAGAAAACCCGACGCGGGCATAATGCGTGGCCCAGTTCGCTGGGCTGCTGTCCGGGTTCGCCCGGCAACGCGAAGGACATGCCGCGACGTCCGAGATTCCTCATTCGGATCAATGGCTTAAAACCGGCAGGGCAGGACGGAAAGTGTGGCTTCGCCACCGCCCACGCCAGTACTCGAACAGACCCCAGGACTTCATACCCATGCCCAAGATCAAGACCAATCGGGCGGCGGCCAAGCGCTTCCGGAAGACCGCTTCCGGCAAGTACAAATGCGGCCACGCCAACAAGAGCCACATCCTCACCAAGAAAGCGACCAAGCGGAAGCGCAACCTGCGGCAGACGAACCATGTTCGCGCCGAGGATGCCGGCCGTCTGGACCGCATGCTTCCGTATTTGTGAGGAGAATGAACAATGGCACGAGTTAAACGTGGTGTGACGGCCCGCCGTCGTCATAAGAAAGTCATCAAAGCCGCGAAGGGTTATTACAACGCCCGCCGCAAAGTTTTCCGCGTCGCGAAGCAGGCCGTCACCAAGGCCCTGCAGTACGCCTACATCGGTCGTAAGCAGAAGAAGCGCAATTTCCGTTCGCTGTGGATCGCGCGCATCAATGCCGCCACCCGCTCGCGCGGCATGAGCTACAGCCGCTTCATCAACGGTCTGCTGAAAGCCGGCATCACCCTGGATCGCAAAGTGCTGGCCGACATCGCCGTGCACGACATCAAGGGTTTCGACGCCCTGGTCGCGGCAGCTGGCAACGCGCTCGGCGCCGCCGGCGGTGCGACCAAATCCGCCGGTAAGCCGGACGATCTGAAGATCATCGAAGGCATCGGCCCGAAGATCGCCGAGCTGTTTATCGCCGCCGGTATCTCGACCTTCGCCAAGCTCGCGGCCACCGATGTCGCCAAGCTGCGCGAAATCCTCGACGCCGCCGGCAGCAAGTTCGCCTCGCACGATCCGGCCACCTGGCCGCAGCAAGCCAAGCTCGCCGCCGAAGGCAAGATGGACGAGCTGAAGACGCTGCAGGACGAGTTGCAGGGCGGTCGCGCCGCTTAATCGCGCGCTCCCGTCGCCCGTCGTACGGCATGGGGAAGGGCGCGAGTCCTTCCCCATTCGTTTTTCGGGCCTGCGTCGTTTCAGGCGCAGCGGGCCGCGCGTTCGACGCGATGCCAAGCGACGACACGACGCACGCCGTCGTGTTCGCGAGACGACACCGACAAGGTTGCAAGCGAATGAGCGATATCGAAACTCTCAGTCAGCAAGCGCTCGCCGAGATCGCGGCGGCCGATCGTGCCGATGCGCTGGAAGCCTTGCGCGTCGGTTTGCTCGGCAAGAGCGGCAGCATCACCGCGCAATTGAAATCCTTGGGCGCGTTGCCCGCCGACGAACGCAAAGCCGCGGGCGAAGCGATCAATCGCGCGCGCGACGCCATCGGCGATGCGCTCGCAGCGCGCAAAGCGGCGCTGGACGAAGCCGTGCTTACCGCGCGTCTGGAACACGAACGCATCGACGTGACCCTGCCCGGTCGCGATGTCGCCCACGGCGGCCTGCATCCGGTCACGCGCACGCTGGAGCGCATCGTCGAGATATTCGGCCGCCTCGGTTACGAACTCGCCGACGGCCCGGAAATCGAAGACGACTGGCACAACTTCGAGGCGCTGAACTTCCCGCCGCATCATCCGGCGCGCGCCATGCACGACACCTTTTATTTCGCGCCCGACACGCGCGGCGAAGCGCGTTTGTTGCGCACGCATACCTCGGGCGTGCAGGTGCGCTACATGCTCGACGCCGTCGCCGCGCAAAGCGGGCCGCCGCTGCGCATGATCGCCGCCGGCAAGGTCTATCGCAGCGACAGCGACCAAACACACACGCCGATGTTCCATCAGGTCGAAGGCCTGTTGGTGGACGAGCGCGCGAGTTTCGCCGATCTCAAAGGCACGCTCGCCGAATTCGTGCGCGCGTTCTTCGAGCGCGATTTCGAAATGCGTTTCCGTCCCAGCTACTTCCCCTTCACCGAGCCCTCGGCGGAAGTCGATATCGCGTGGCAGCAGCCCGACGGTTCCAATCGCTGGCTCGAAGTGCTCGGCTGCGGCATGGTCCATCCGAACGTGCTGCGCAACGTCGGCATCGATCCCGAACGCTACACCGGCTTCGCCTTCGGCCTGGGCGTGGAGCGCTTCACGATGCTGCGTTACGGCGTGAGCGACTTGCGCGATTTCTTCGACAATGACGTGCGGTTTTTGCGCCAGTTCGCTTGAACGACGGGACGCGAATGATCGCTGTCATCCCGAGCGTAGCGAGGGACCTGCTTTCCAACCAGGACGCCCGAACAGCAGGTTCCTCACTGCGTTCGGAATGACATTTTAAGGTTTCGAGCATGAAATTCTCCGAAAACTGGCTGCGTCAGCACGTGAAGACCGATGCCTCGCGCGACACGCTCGCGGCGACGCTGACGGCCATCGGTTTGGAAGTCGAAGACATGACCGTGCTCGGCGCGTCGCTCGACGGCGTGGTCGTCGCGCGCATCGTCGAATGCGCCAAACATCCCGAAGCCGACCGTTTGCAGGTCTGCCAAGTCGATGCCGGCAGCGCGCTGGGCATGCTGCAGATCGTGTGCGGCGCGCCGAACGCGCGTCCCGGTTTGCTCGCGCCGCTCGCGACCATCGGAACAACGCTGATGGGAGCTGCGGTCGGTACGCTCACGATCAAGGC
>JAGNNB010000411.1 GCA_017990865.1 Lysobacteraceae bacterium | reverse complement strand
GCGGCGATGAGGCTCTGCTGCAGGCTTTGCCGGATCTCTTCTTCGAACTGTTTCGACGTGCGCGCGGGATTCATCGACGACAACGCCAGTCGATAACGCTGCAAGTTGAACTTACCGTCGACCTGGAACATCGGGATGGACGCGATGTAATCCTTGACCTGCGAGTCGCCGATGGCGAAGCCGGCGTTCTCGGTCGCGATCCGCATCACGGTCTGATCGATCAGGCTATCGAGAACCTCGCGCTTCTTCTCCATCGTCTCGAAACGTCGGGCATCGAAGGCTTCGCCCTGCGCTTGACGCTGCTGCTGGCGCGCTTGCTCGAAAGACCGACGGAAATCGTCCGCAGCGATCTCTTCGGCGCTCCAGAAGATCTTGCGCACGATCCACCAGTCCGGTGCCGAACGCCACCATGCCGGCGGCGCTTCGATCTTCGCGGCGAAGGTATCGTTGCGCTGGAACAGGTACTGCTCCATGCCGAAGAAGGCGAAGGGGACGATCAGCAACCCGAGAACGACGGTGGCGATCCAGCCTGAGGATTTATCGCGGAGTGCTTGCAGCATTGGCAGTCGGGGCCGAAAGGTGAGCCGCTAAGTGTAGCCCGAGCCGGGCCAAGCCGGTATCTCTCGCATTCGATCGGTCGACGTCATCCGCACCAGGGCGCCGGAACGAGAACCTATCGACACAAAAAAAGCGCCTTACGGCGCTTTTTCGGCCCCTGGGGGGCTGGCAGCGAGGCTGCCGAATGAATGGCGGAGTGGACGGGACTCGAACCCGCGACCTCCGGCGTGACAGGCCAGCATTCTAACCGACTGAACTACCACTCCGCGCTGAAAACTTCGCTGAAACTTTTTATCGGACTCGCACCGGGCCAAGTGGCTCGGTAGCGAACCGACGGTCGGTGAGTTTACCTAAAACCGACCGGCGGGTGAGGCTTCTCCCTGGTGGGTGCTGAGGGGGTCGAACCCCCGACCCTCTCCGTGTAAAGGAGACGCTCTACCGCTGAGCTAAGCACCCCGATGGGATGAGCCGCTTAGTTTACGGCATCCTTCAGTGCTTTGCCAGCCTTGAAGGTCGGATTGTTGGAGGCAGGAATTTGAATCTCCTCGCGGGTCTTCGGGTTGCGGCCCACGCGAGCGGCGCGCGAACGGACCACGAAGCTGCCGAAACCGACCACGCTGACGGTATCGCCTTTCTTCAACGCTTGGGTGATAGCGGCGACCGTCGCATCGAGCGCACGCCCGGCGTCGGCTTTCGAAATGGCGGCGCCTTCGGCGATCGCGTCGATCAACTCGGCTTTGTTCATTGGGGGACTCCGGATAAGGGGAAGGAAGAGCGACTGCGAACGACTCGGATCGTATCCGCTGACGCGTTGCAAACGTCGGCATCGAAAGAATCGCGATGCGACGCGTGTATTTGGGCCGACGTTATACCAGCGCGAAACCGGCGGCGCAAGGAAATCGCGCCGGAAAGGCCGCAAAAAAACGATCTGAAAAACATGCGTTCATGCGAAGCTTCGCTGGGATCCGGCATCGGGCGCCACACGCGAAATGCGTACGGCGCGAGCGAGAAGCGCACGATCGCGTCAATGCTTCACTTCGTCGAACGGTTGCGACGCCGTCGTCTTGTCCGCATCGTGCGTGTCGCTTTCGCGTTTCGATTGAGCGTCGGTCGGCGCGATCGGACGCTCCAACGCCAGATCGAGCACTTCGTCGATCCAACTCACGGGCACGATCTTCAATTTCTGCGTCACCGTCTTCGGCAGATCCACCAAATCTTTGCGGTTCTCCTCCGGGATCAACACGGTGCGGATGCCGCCGCGCAGCGCCGCCAACAATTTTTCCTTCAAACCGCCGATCGCCGTGACTTTGCCGCGCAAGGTAATTTCGCCGGTCATCGCCACGTCCGCGCGGACCGGCACTTTGGTCAACGCCGACACCAAAGCGGTGGTCATCGCGATGCCCGCGCTCGGGCCATCTTTGGGCGTGGCGCCGTCCGGCACGTGCAAGTGAACGTCGAGCTTTTGCAGGAAATCGACGTCGATGCCGAGCCGTTCGGTGCGCGCGCGCACCACCGACAACGCGGCCGATGCCGATTCTTTCATCACATCGCCGAGCTGACCGGTGAGAATCAACTGTCCCTTGCCCGGCATCAGCGTGCACTCGATCTGCAGCAAATCGCCGCCGACTTCGGTCCAGGCCAAGCCCGTGACCATACCGACTTCATTGTCGTTTTCCGCACGGCCGAAATCGAACCGACGCACGCCGAGATATTTTTCGAGATTTTTCGAATCCACGGAGACCGTGAGCGTCGACTTCGCGCTTTTGGAGATCTTTTCGGCTTTCTCGCTTTTCGCCGACTTCGCGCTCTTCGAGGCCACGGCGGCTTTGGAGGCTTTCGCGGTTTTCTTCGTCGCCTGCTGCGGACCCGCCAACGCGATCTCCTTCACCACTTTGCGGCAAATCTTCGAGATTTCGCGTTCGAGGTTACGCACGCCGGATTCGCGCGTATAGAAACGCACGATGTCGCGGACCGCGGTTTCGGCGATCGTCAACTCCGCCTCTTTCAAGCCGTTCGCCTTCAACTGCTTGGGCAACAGATAGCGCATCGCAATGTTGAGTTTTTCCTCTTCGGTGTAACCCGGAATGCGGATGACTTCCATGCGATCGAGCAAGGGGCCCGGGATGTTCAACGAATTCGACGTAGCGACGAACATCACTTCCGACAGATCGAGATCGACTTCGAGGTAATGATCGTTGAAAGCGTTGTTCTGTTCGGGATCCAACACTTCCAGCAATGCCGCCGACGGGTCGCCGCGGAAATCCATCGACATTTTGTCGATCTCGTCCAACACGAACAGCGGATTTTTGCTCGCGACTTTATTCAAGTTCTGCACGATCCGGCCCGGCATCGAACCGACGTAGGTGCGGCGATGCCCGCGAATTTCCGCTTCGTCGCGCACGCCGCCGAGCGACATGCGCACGAACTTGCGATTCGTGGCCTTGGCGATGCTCTGCCCGAGCGAGGTTTTGCCCACGCCGGGCGGCCCGACGAGACAGAGAATCGCGCCTTTCATCTGCTTCACGCGGGTCTGCACCGCGAGATATTCGAGGATGCGCTCTTTGACCTTCTCCAAACCGTAGTGGTCGGCGTCGAGCGTGTCCTGCGCGACCTTGAGGTCTTTACGCACTTTCGAGCGTTTTTTCCACGGCACGCCGAGCAACCAATCGAGGTAATTACGCACGACCGCCGCCTCGGCGGACATCGGCGACATCTGCTTGAGCTTGTTGAGCTCCGATTTGGCCTTGGTTTCCACCGGCTTGGGCATGCCGGCTTCGGCGATCTTGCGGGTGATCTCGTCGATATCGTTCGGCGCGTCGTCGAGCTCGCCCAGTTCCTTCTGGATCGCTTTCATCTGCTCGTTGAGGTAGTACTCGCGCTGGCTCTTCTCCATCTGCGATTTCACGCGGCCGCGG
>JAGNNB010000410.1 GCA_017990865.1 Lysobacteraceae bacterium | reverse complement strand
CCGCCGACGTGCCGCTGCCCGGCCGGCATAACCGCGGCAATCTGTGCGCGGTGCTGGCGGCGATCGAAGCGCTGGGACTCGACGCCGCGGTTTTCGCGCCGCATGCCGCGACTTTCCGGCCGCTGCCGCATCGCTTGCAGACCCTCGGCGAACGCGACGGCGTGCTGTACGTGAACGACTCGATCAGCACCACGCCGCACGCCACGTTGGCGGCGTTGGATTGTTTCCGGGACCGCCGAGTCGCGCTGCTGGTCGGCGGTCACGACCGCGGCGTCGATTGGTCCGGTTTCACCGAGGCGATGCGGGGACGCGCGCCGGCCGCGATCGCGACCATGGGCCAGAACGGCCCGCGCATTCATGCGCTTTTGGCGCCGTTGGCCGAGGAAGGGCGCTTCGTGCTGACCGCGGCCTCGGATTTGGCCGAAGCCATGGCCCAGGCGCGGGCCGCCCTCGGGGCCGATGGCGGGGTGGTGGTGCTGTCGCCGGGCGCGCCGAGCTTCGGGGCCTACCGCGATTACACCGAGCGCGGCCGTCATTTCGCCGCCCTGGCCGGCTTCGACCCGCAGGCCATCGCCGCGATTCCGGGGCTCGGAATCGGCTGAGCGGCCCGGCTGGGTAGACGAGCGGAATACTCCGGATGCCGCGAAGAGGGGGCAATCGTCTTCGATTCCGGGTAGTCTTATCGGCCCAGTTTTCGAATATGGAGTTCGATCATGCGTTCGCTGCGAACGATCGGCGTCCTCGCGCTGCTATGCGCATCCTTCTTCTGCTCGGCTTCGGCCTTCGCCGCGATGCAGGCCAAACCGGTCGAATGGAAACAAGGCAAACAGCGTTTTAGCGGTTTCATCGTCTACAACGACGCCACCTCGACCAAGCGCCCCGGTTTGTTGATGGTGCCGGATTGGAAAGGCGTCACCCCGTCTTCGGTGGAAAAGGCCAAGCAAGTGGCTGCTGCCGGGTATGTCGTGCTCGTCGCCGATGTCTTCGGCAAGGGCGTGCGCCCGAAAGACGACAAGGCCGCCCGCACCCTGGTGACCAAGCTCTATCAGGATTTGCCCGGTCTGCGCGCGCGCGCATCGGCGGCGCTGGATTTCCTGCGCAGCCAAGCGTCCAGCACGCCGATCGATCCGGCGCGCATCGGCGCCTTCGGCTTCTGCTTCGGCGGCAAGACCGTGCTGGAACTCGCGCGCAGCGGCGCCAACGTCGCCGGCGTGGTCAGTTATCACGGCGGCTTGGACACCACATTGCCGGCGCAGTCCACGGCGCTGAAAGCCAGCATCCTGGTGCTCAACGGCGCCGACGATACCTACGTGCCGGCCGAACAGATCCAGGGCTTCGAAGCCGAAATGAAAGGCGCCGGCGCGGATTGGCAGTTCGTCAATTACAGCGGCGCGGTGCATTGCTTCGCGCTGGAAGGTTCCAACAGCCCGCCGGGCTGCGTCTACAACGAGCGCGCCGCCAAGCGCGCGTTCTCGGCGATGAATCAGTTCTTCTTCGAGCGTTTCGCCAACTGATTCGTCGCTTCGGCCGCGCAGGCGATCGCTCCGGCGATCGCGGCGCGGGCCTGCGGGCTGTTTTGCCAACATGACGCACCCAACATCGCGGCGACGTGTTTCACGACATCCTCCGTGCGCGCCTGCGCCAGCGCGGCCAGCGAATCGAAACCGATCTGCTCCAAGCGCTCCACGACCGTCGGGCCGACGCCTTTCACGGCCAACAGGCGTTCGCGTTCCTCCGCGGGAAAAGGCATGTCGACCCGATCAGTGGTCGCGGCGCACGGCATAGCGCGCCAAGCCGCGCAACGCGGCCAGCGCATCGTTTTCGGCGAAACCTTCGAGCGCGCTTTCCGCGGCCTGCGCATAGTCTTCGGCGCGTCGGCGGCTGTAGGCGATGCCGCCGGTCGCGTCGATCGCCGCCAGCACTTCGGGCATCGCCGACACGTCGCCTTCCTCCACGATCGCGCGTAGCCGCATCCGCGTCGCGGGGTCGGTGTGCAGCATCGCGTGGATCAGGGGCAAGGTCGCTTTGCCTTCGGCCAGATCGTCGCCCAGGTGCTTGCCCAGCGCGGCTTCGTCGGCGCTGTAGTCCAGCACGTCGTCGGCGATCTGGAAGGCGTAGCCCAGGGCCATGCCGTAGGCCTGGAAGCGGCCTTGCGCGGCTTCGTCGGCCCCGGCGAGCAGCGCGCCCAGGCGGGTCGCGGCCGCGAACAGCACCGCGGTCTTGCGTTCGATGACCTTCAGATAGGCCGGTTCGTCGGTGTCGGGGTTGCGGATGTGCAGCAATTGCAGCACCTCGCCCTCGGCGATGGCATTGGTGGTGTCGGCCAGAATTTTCATCACCGGCAACCGTTCCAGTTCGACCATCAACTGGAAGCTGCGGGAATACAGGAAATCGCCGACCAGCACGCTCGCGGCATTGCCGAACAGGGCGTTCGCGGTCTTGCGGCCGCGGCGCAGGTCGGATTCGTCCACCACATCGTCGTGCAGCAGGGTGGCGGTATGGATGAACTCGACCACCGCCGCCAGTTGATGCGCTTCGGCACCGGCGCTCGCTTGCGCCGTGCCGGCGGCCAATGCGCGGGCCGCCAACAGCAACAGCATCGGCCGTAGGCGCTTACCGCCTCCGGCGACGATGTGCTCCGCCACCTGATTCACCAACACAACGTCCGAACCGAGTCGAGCCCGGATCAGCGCGTCGACGGCGGCCATGTCCTGGGCGACGAGCGCCTGGATAGCGGGCAAGTCGAGGGCCGGGCGGACGGAGGGATGAGGCTCGGCGACGGCTGACATGGGTGGTCCGATCGAACGGGGCCGCCATTATACGGGTTGGCCCCCAGCGCTCCGGCCGGCACCGGATGGTCCGGCCGCCGGGTACGACGCGGCGTTTTCCTACGTCCGGGCGGGGTGTTCGCCTATGCCCCGAGGGGCGGCGGGTATAATGGAATGCTCATCGCCAATCCGGCGAACTCTGTAGGACCTCTCACCTCATGGCACGCGGCATCAATAAGGTCATCCTGGTCGGCAACCTCGGCAACGATCCGGACACCAAATACACCCAGGGCGGCATGGCCGTCACCAAGATCAGTCTCGCGACCACCAGTGTGCGCAAGGATCGCGACGGCAATACCCAGGAACGCACCGAATGGCACCGCGTCACGATGTTCGGCAAGCTCGGCGAAATCGCCGCCGAATATCTGCGTAAAGGCAGCCAGGTTTATATCGAAGGCTCGATCCGCTACGACAAGTACACCGGTCAAGACGGGGTCGAGAAATACAGCACCGACATCATCGCCGACGAAATGCAGATGCTGGGCGGCCGCGGCGAAGGCGGCGGTGGCGGCGGTCAGCGCAGCCAGCGTTCCGAAAGCGGCGGCGAAAGCTACGGCGGCGGTCAACGCGGCGGCGGTTCCTATGGCGGCGGCCAGCGCCAGGGCGGTTCCGGCGGCGGCGCCTCGCGCCCGAGTCCGAGCAGCCCGCCTCCGT
>JAGNNB010000039.1 GCA_017990865.1 Lysobacteraceae bacterium | reverse complement strand
TTTCGGTTTCGGGCCTTCCGGCCCTCCCACAGTGGGCCCTGGGATGCTTTCGGTTTCGGGCCTTCCGGCCCTCCCACAGTGGAGCCCTGGGATGCTTTCGGTTTCGGGCCTTCCGGCCCTCCCACAATCGAGTCTGCCGGTCCTCTCTCGAGCCGGCCGGTATAATCGCCGGCCTTTCTTACCGATGCCCGGGCGCCCTCGGCGCCGAGTCCCCATGTCCGAAGTCTCCACCGAAGCCGCGCGTCGGCGCACGTTCGCGATCGTGTCGCACCCCGACGCCGGCAAGACCACGCTGACCGAAAAATTGCTGCTGTTCGGGGGCGCGATCCAGATGGCCGGTTCGGTCAAGGGCCGCAAGGCCGCGCGTCACGCCACCTCCGACTGGATGGCGCTGGAAAAAGAGCGCGGCATCTCGGTCACCTCGTCGGTGATGCAGTTTCCGTACGAAGGTCGCATCGTCAACCTGCTCGACACCCCCGGCCACGCCGACTTCGGCGAAGACACCTATCGCGTGCTGACCGCGGTGGACTCGGCGTTGATGGTGATCGACGTAGCGAAAGGCGTCGAAGAACGCACGATCAAGCTGATGGAGGTCTGCCGCCTGCGCGACACACCGATCATGAGTTTCATCAACAAGCTGGACCGCGAAGGCAAGCCGCCGATCGACCTGCTGGACGAAGTGGAATCGGTGCTCGGCATCCAGTGCGCGCCGATCACCTGGCCGATCGGCATGGGCCAGCGCTTGAAAGGCGTGGTGCATCTGCTGACCGGCGAAGTGCATCTGTACGAATCCGGGCGCAATTTCACTCGCCAGGATTCGACCATTTTCCCGTCGATCGACGACCCCGCGCTGGAAGCGAAGATCGGCGCTGCGATGCTGGCCGAATTGCGCGAGGAGTTGGAACTGGTCGAAGGCGCCTCGCATCCGTTCGACAAACAGGCGTACCTCGACAGCAAACAAACGCCGGTCTTTTTCGGCTCGGCCGTCAACAACTTCGGCGTGCAACTGCTGCTGGATTTCTTCGTCGAGCACGCGCCTCCGCCGAAGGCGCGCGCCACCACCGGCCGCGAAGTGCAGCCGACCGAAGAAAAACTCACCGGCTTCGTGTTCAAGATTCAGGCGAACATGGACCCGCAACATCGCGACCGGGTCGCGTTCATGCGCGTTTGCTCGGGCAAGTTCGCCGCGGGCATGAAAACCTTCCATCCGCGCAGCGGCAAGGAGCTCAAACTCGCCAACGCATTGACCTTCATGGCCAGCGACCGCGAAATCGCGGAAACGGCATATCCCGGCGATGTGATCGGTATCCACAACCACGGCACCATCTCGATCGGCGACAGCTTCACCGAGGGCGAGAATCTCAGCTTCACCGGCATCCCGAACTTCGCACCCGAACTCTTCCGCCGCGCGCGTCTGCGCGACCCGCTGAAGCTCAAGCAATTGCAAAAAGGTCTCGCGCAGTTGTCGGAGGAAGGCGCGACGCAGTTCTTCCGCCCGCTGATGAGCAACGATCTGATTCTGGGTGCGGTCGGCATGCTGCAGTTCGATGTGGTGGCATATCGCCTGAAAGACGAATACGGCGTCGATGCCAGCTTCGAGCAGGTCGCCGTCGCCACCGCGCGCTGGATCCGCTGCGACGACGCGAAGAAGTTGGAAGAATTTCGCGACAAGAACGCGATGAACCTCGCCATCGACGCCGCCGGCCAGTTGGTCTACCTCGCCCCGACCCGCGTGAACCTGCAACTCGCGCAGGAGCGCGCCCCGGCGGTGACGTTCATGGCCACGCGCGAGCATGCGCATGCGGTCGGGATCGATTGACGATCACTTCCCCTCCCCCGCCTGCGGGGGAGGGCCAGGGTGGGGGCGACGCCTCACCGCGAACTCCGAACGCTCGGCCTAACCTCGACATGCTCGACACCCTTCGCACCTGGTGGTTCTACCTGCTCGGCAAGCGCGGCGAAATCGCGCAGATGGACTACAAAGACGCGTACATGGCGAAGGTGGTGCTGGACATCCACCGCAAGCGTCGGGATAAACGCATCGTCCTGGTACCGCTGGCGAAACTCGACCCGATCCATCGTATCGACCGCGAATCCGCGCTGCGCACCACGGCCGAGCGCGCCGCGGCCTTGCGCGCGCATCGCGAAACGCTGCTGGTCAGCAAAACGCTGGACGGAGCCGCGCTGCAGGCCATCATCCCGTCGGTCTCGCAGATCAAGGTCGTCGCCGACGGCGACCGATGGCTGGCGTTCGAGGGCAACGGCCGGCTTTACGCCATGCGCGAGGCGTTCGCGGACGAGGACGAGATGCGCGTGGAGGTGGAGGAATACCGCTTCGACGACGACCGCAGCATCCGGCGGAGGCTGCACCGGGTCCGGCGCTACAACCGGCTTTGATCGGCCGCCTGTTCCCATTCATCCCGATTCATCCCGGTCCGATTCATCCCGCTTCCGATTCATCCGTGCCCAACCATCCCGCTCCCGGTCCACTTGGTCGCGCCCCGCCACAGACCCGGCAGGGCGTACACCCGAATCCGCAGAGTGTTTGCTCTAACCGCCGGGCATAGTGTCCGGGCATCGTGTTGGAGGGGTTTCGCGTGTTCGACTACATCATCATCGGCGCCGGCTCGGCGGGCTGCGCGCTGGCGCACCGTTTGAGCGAAGACCCGCAAATCAAGGTGTTGCTGCTCGAAGCCGGTCCCCGCGATTGGCATCCTTTCATCCATATGCCCGCCGGTCTGGCCAAACTGGTCAACGAAAAAGGCGTGAATTGGGACTACAACACCGTCGCCGAGCCGCAGCTCAACCACCGCACGCTGTGGTGGCCGCGCGGCAAAGTATTGGGCGGCTCCAGTTCGATCAATGCGATGTGCTACATCCGCGGCGTCGCGCGCGATTACGACGATTGGGCGGCCGCGGGCGCCGAAGGTTGGCACTGGGAGAACGTGCTGCCGTATTTCCGCAAATCCGAGGGCAACCAACGCGGCGCCGACGCGCTGCACGGCGGCGACGGCCCGTTATCGGTCTCCGACCTCCGCTACACCAATCCGCTGTCGCAAGCGTTCATCGACGCCGCGCACCAGCACGGGCTGCCGGTCAACGGCGATTTCAACGGCCCGCAGCAGCACGGCGTCGGTTTCTATCAAGTCACGCAGCGCGACGGCGCGCGATGCTCGACCGCCGCGGCGTATCTCGCGCCCATCAAAAACCGCCCGAATCTCACCGTCCACACCGGCGCGCTGGTGAGCCGCATCACCTTCGACGGCCGGCGCGCCAACGGCGTGGCCTATGCGATGGGCGGTCGCGCCTATCACCAACCGGCCGCGCGCGAAGTGATCGTCAGCGGCGGCGCGATCAATTCGCCGCAAGTGCTGATGTTGTCCGGCATCGGCCCCGCCGACGAACTGCGCAAACACGGCATCGACGTCGTGCACGACGCGCCCGGTGTGGGCGCGAATCTGCAGGACCATCTCGACGTTTGCACGCTGTTCCATTCGACCCAGCGCGTCACCTACGACCGCGTCGGCGATCTGAAAATCGCGTATCACTATTACCTGCGCGGCCACAGCGGCCCCGGCAGCAGCAATATCGCCGAAGCCGGCGGTTTCGCGCGCTCGCCGCTCGCGCCCGACGAACGCGACGACATTCAATTCCATTTCGTGCCGGCGATGCTCGACGATCACGGCCGCCGCCGCTTGCCGGGCGACGGCTACACCTTGCACGCGTGTTTCCTGCGTCCGCGCAGCCGCGGTCGCGTTGCGCTGGCCAGCGGTCGCGCGGCCGACAAGGTGCGGATCGAAGCGAATTATCTGAGCGACGCGGAAGGCTTCGATCTCAAGATGATGCTCGAATGCGCGAAAATTTCGCGCGAGATTCTGGCGCAGAAAGCCTTCGATACGTATCGAGGCGCGCCGATCTTCCCCAGCCGTACCGATTTGAGCGACGCCGAGTTGATCGAATTCGTGCGCGCCAAGGCCGAATCCGTCTATCACCCGGTCGGCACCTGCCGGATGGGCAACGACGCGCAATCGGTGGTGGATACGCAATTGCGCGTCCGCGGCGTGGAAGGCTTGCGCGTGGTCGATGCCTCGGTGATGCCGAACCTGATCGGCGGCAACACCAACGCGCCGACGATCATGATCGCCGAGCGTGCGGCAGATTTGATTCGAGCGGCGTGATTCGAGCGGCACGACCCGCGCGATTAAATCAATCGGCTTCGATTGCGGCGATTTTATCCGCACGCATTCGTCCAAGCGTCACGATCCAGCCCGCGCGACGCGAATCTCACCCGGTAAAGCGGCCTTCAGACCGCCGATTTAGTTCTTTCGTTTCGAATCGGAAAACAGCGGCCTGAAGGTCGCTCTACCGAAAGCGTTGCGCCAAGAATATCGAGCGCGCGGTGCTCAGCGTTTGTGCAACACCTGCGCCATCACCGCGATGTAATGGCAGACGCTGCCGCCGATCACGAACATATGCCACACCGCATGCGAATAACGCATCGATGGGCGATGGTAGAACACGGTGCCGAGCGTGTAGAACACGCCGCCGGCGAGCAGCCAACCGAAGGTCCAGGCGTCGAGCGCCTCCATCGCTGGTTTCGCGGCGACGATGATCAGCCAACCCATCGCGATATAGACCAGTGTCGAGATCCGCGCGAAACGGCCGGTATAGAACAGTTTGAAAATCACGCCGAAGATCGCCAGCGCCCAAATCGTGGCGAACAACCACCAACCCACCGTATCGCGCAGGCCGATCAACGTGAACGGCGTGTAGGTGCCGGCGATCAGCAGATAGATCGCGCAGTGGTCGAAGACCTTCAGCCGACCTTTGACGATCGGATGCTGGATCGCGTGATACAGCGTCGACGCGACGTACAGCAACAGCAGGGTGATGCCGAATACGATCGAGGCAGTGAGCTGCCAACCGTCGCCGAACAACGCCGCCAGCGTGATGAGGACGGCACCGCCGGCCAAGGCAGCGGTCGCGGCGAGGCCGTGGGTCAATGCGTTGAACAGTTCTTCGCGGGGGGAGTCGACGGTGGTCATCGCAGCACGATCCGGGGTCGGGCTAGTGTAAACACACCAAACGGCGCACCGATGACAAAGTCCGTTCCTTTTTTGCGGGATATGTTGCGGGATGTTTCGATGGCGACCGTCGGCGACGAGTCTCGATACGCGTTTCGGCGCGTTGTTCGCGGAAGCGTTCCAACGCTATTCGGACTCGCCGACGGGCCATACGACAGCGTTTCGACGCCCTGTGCCGCTGCGAGAGCGCTGGAGCGCCGCCCGGCCGCGCCCTGTGCGATCATGCGCGGGTTTCCCGCACGGCGCCGGCATGATCGTCTCCCATCTGCACCGCTTCATCTTCGTGCCGATCCCCAAGACCGGAACCCATTCCGTGCGCCAAGCGCTGCGCGAGCATTTGGGGCCGGACGACATCGAGCAAGTCGGCCTGTTCGTGAACAAACGGTTTCCCTACGCCGATCTGGCGGCGATCCGCCACGGGCATTTCAGCGTCGCTCAAGTGCGGCCGTATCTGGGCGAGGACATCGTGTCCTCGTATTTCAAATTCGGCTTCGTGCGCAATCCGTTCGATCGCTTCGTGTCGTATTGCGCGTTCATGACGCGGCAACACGGCGCCTTCGACCGCGACCCGCAGGGCACGATGCGCAAGATCCTGTTCGAGATGCGGCCGATGGATCACGTGCATTTCCAAACCCAGGCCAGCCTGCTGACCGACGAGCGCGGCGAACTCGATGTGGACGAGGTCGGTCGCGTCGAGGACATGCAAGCGTGCTACGACCGCATCTGCGAGCGCATCGGCATTCCGAGTCGCGCCTTGGACAAGGTCAACAGTTCGCGGCGCGGCGATTACCGCCAGTACTACGATCAATCGCTAATCGACGGCGTGGCCGAGTTGTATCGCCGCGATCTGGACTTGTTCGACTATTCCTTCTGAAGCCGTTTTTACGAAATGAGCGCCGCCATGGTTTCCGTCCCGCAACGCGACCCGTACGCCAATCCGCGCAAAACCGCCACGATCCGCCGCCTCGGCCCGGTCGATATCGCCGCTTTGAAAGTGGCGGTGCTCGCGATTCCCGAATCGGTGTGGGACGCCGAGAACGCCGACAAACCCAATCGTTTCGAGGCCTTGGACAAAACCCGACACATCGTGTTTCGCTTCGTCGATAGCACCCGCGATTGGCGCAGTTCGCACGATCGTCCGGCCTGGGCGCAATGGCGCGAACGGCTGGAGCCGGCGATGCGCGCCGCCGTCGCCGATTACGGTTACGCCAACGGCGCGTTTCCACGCGTGATGTTGGCGCGGATGGCGCCCGGCGGCGAGATCAAACCGCATCGCGACGCCAACGCCGCGGCGAAATGGCCGCACAAGATCCACATCCCGCTGCTCACCAACGACCAGGTGACGTTCTTCGTGGACGGCATCGGCTATCGCATGCCGGAGGGCGAAGCCGCCGAGGTCAACAACATGGCCGTGCATGCGGTGCGCAACGACGGCGACACCGATCGCATCCATCTGATCTTCGAGTACTACGACACAGACCAACCCGATCCGGAGTGGCTGGCGCGGGTGCTTGCGGGCGGCTAAGGCTTTGCCATCGAACACCGCGACTTGAGGCGCTAGCGGCCAACGGCCGGATCGGCTACCGTGCCCGCACGCGATCAGCCCCGGAACGCATCGATGAGCGATACCCAGACGGCAGAACAGCGGGTCCATCGTGGCGAATGGCCGGCGGTGGCGTGGTCGTTCCTGTTCTTCTTCTGCGTGCTCTCGGCGTATTACGTCATTCGCCCGGTGCGCGATCAGCTTTCCGGCGCGGTGGGTTCCACACAACTGCCGTGGTTCTACGCCGCCACCTTCATCGCCACGCTATCGCTCACGCCGGTGTTCGCCTGGTTGGCGAGCCGCTTCCCGCGTCGACGCTTGGTGCCGATGGTCTATCTGTTCTTCATCGCCTGTTTGCTCGGCTTCATGCCGTTGTTCACGCACGAAGGCCTGGTCTCGCCGCGCGCGCTCGGCATCGCGTTTTTCGTCTGGATCAGCGTCTTCAATCTGGTGGTCGTGTCGGTGTTCTGGACCTTCATGGCGGACATCTGGAACGAAACCCAGGCGCGTCGCTTGTTTCCGCTGATCGCCGTCGGCGGTTCGATCGGTTCTCTGCTCGGCCCGGCGATGGCGCTGCGTTTGGTGGGCGAAATCGGCGTCGCGCCGTTGCTGTTGGTGGCGTCGGGACTGCTCGGCACCGCGATCGTCTGCGCGATGGCGCTCGGGCGCTGGGCCGAACATCACGGCGCGCGTCGTCACGAACCCGGCAATGCGCAAGCGGTGGGCGGCGGCGTGTTCGACGGCCTCAAGCAAATCTTCGCCGACCCGACGATGCGCACGATGGCGATTCTGATGCTGCTGGGCGATTGCATCGGCACCGTCAACTACGCGCTGGTGGTCGATTACTCGAAAGCCACGTTCGCCGATGCGGTGGCCCGCACGGAATTCGCCGCGCGGCTCGATCTGTATACCAATCTGTTCGCCATCGCCACGCAGGTGTTCGTCACCCGCTGGTTGCTCGCGCGCCACGGCGCGGCGCCCGCAGTGGCGCTACACGCTGCCTGTACCGTCGCGGTGATGCTGATGGTGTTGTTCGTCTCCGATCCGCACGGTATCGCCTTGCTGCAACTGCCGTGGGTCGCGATCGCGCTGCTGGTCAGTCGCGGCTTGGCTTATGGCGCGCTCGGTCCGGCGCGCGAAAGCCTGTTCGCGCAGGTACCCCGGAGCCTGCGTTACAAAGGCAAGAACGCGGTCGATACCGCCGTCTGGCGTTTCGGCGACCTCACAGTCGGCCTCAGCATCAACGCGCTGCGCAGCCTGGGCGTGGTCACGCTCGGTTTCGCCGCGATCAACGTGTTGCCCGCGCTGGCCTCCGGCGTGCTCGGTTGGCGCTTGGCGCGACGCATCGAACGCCGTGTCGCGAACGACGCCGCGCCGGTCGCGTCGGCCGGGTAAGCGCAAAAAATCCACTCATCCAAGGAATGCTCATGTCGACCATCGCCCTCGCACTGATCGCCGTCGTCGCTTTACTGCACGCGTATTTCCTGGTGTTGGAAATGTTTCTCTGGACCAAACCGTTGGGCCTGAAAACCTTCCGCAACACGCCCGAGAAAGCCGAAATCACTCGCGTGCTGGCGGCGAATCAAGGGCTGTACAACGGCTTCCTCGCCGCGGGTTTGATCTGGTCGATCGTCGCGCAAAAAACCGACATCGCGCTGTTCTTCCTCGGCTGCGTCGTCGTCGCCGCGCTGTACGGCGCCTACAGCGTCAACAAGCGGATCTTCTTCGTGCAGGGTGTGCCGGCGATCGCGGCGATTCTCGCCGTCTTACTGCTGAAATAACGGCCACGCGAACAGCGCCGCGCCGAGCGCGAACACGACGCTCAGCGCATGCACCATCGGGTGATTGATGCGCAGAAACACGAATTGTTGGATCAGTCGGACGATCCAAAAGCCCGACATGCCCATCAAGACCGCGCGACCGAGCGCGGTGCCGCGCAATTCGGCCGGATAGATCAGGCATAACGCCGCTACCGCGAGAAAAACCCAGATCAATTGGATATTCGCGATCTGCAGAATCGCGCGATTGGCGAGCGTCGTCTGCTGCAGCGTCTTCGGCCAACCGAATATCTTCCAGAAGCCGATATGAAACAACGCCAGCGCCAAGCTATGCGCCGCGCACAACATCAGAATCGGATCGTTCATAGTAAACACACTCATCCGCATCAGTGATGTTTCGGTATCGCATTGATTGTTTTTGATCTTGATAACGAAAAACTCTCGAAGGCTTTCCAGACCCATCGGGCGGCGGACAGGACGTCCGCCGTTTTTCGATTCGCCAAGGATGGCGAATCGAAAAATCCCCGCAGCAACGAAGCTACGGGTTTGCTCTGTCGGGGAAGGCGCTTTCTTTTGCCTACTTTTCTTTCGCGCCAGCAAAGAAAAGTAGGTCGCGCGAAAGCGCGAAAGTTTTTGCGTTTGTTCCACCAAGAAATGCCCGCCAGAGCGGCTCACATCTCAAGAATCGAGCCTCAACGCCGCGCCGACACCCACATCGTAATCGTCGCGCGAAACACCGCCTCGCCCGACGGATCGGTCGCCACCACGTCCACCGGCAGCGCGTAGCCGGTCGTCGATTCCACGATCTCCGCCGCAGGCTCGGCCACCGCGCGAATCGTACCCGTCGCTTTTTTCAGATACTCGACGGTCATGCCTTTCGGGATCCAACGCATCGACGCCGGAATGCTGACGTCGGTCATCAATCCGCCGACCAGCTCGGCCAGATTGC
The DNA here is from genome assembly GCA_017990865.1 of Lysobacteraceae bacterium. Classification (GTDB taxonomy): domain Bacteria; phylum Pseudomonadota; class Gammaproteobacteria; order Xanthomonadales; family Xanthomonadaceae; genus Lysobacter_I. The sequence goes on along the minus strand of JAGNNB010000039.1, from coordinate 3,632 downwards.
ATAGCGCGATCGCATGCACGGTCCCAAGATGATTGGTGATACGGCGACGATGCCGGATCGTCGCTTCGCAACGCCCGGGCTCGAGCGTTTCGATCCGCGGCGAAATACTGCCGAAATACGGCGCCTTGAAACACACCGCGCGCGAAAACAACCAGCCGCCCGCCGGCCAGCGCCGCATGCGGCGATACAACGCGAGAATCGATGCGCTCATGGCGTTTCCCTCTCTCTTGGAGCCTATTCAAAATCGCTCGGGACGTGATCTCCTCCCCTTGCGCGCAGCGCAGGGGAGGTCGGGAGAAGGTCGAAAGCCTCTAACCCCTCCCTAACCCTCCCCTTCGCTTCGCGAAAGGGAGGGAACATGATCAAACCGACTTACAAAATCGATGTCTTCGTGCGCGATCGAAGAAGGAGTCATGAAGCACGTGGTAAGACTCTCAACCGAACCAGACCAACAGCGCGACGGCGAGCAGGCCGATCCAACCCGGATGGCGGCCGCGCGTTCCGATCAGCACCAACAGCGAGCCGCCGAGCATCGATGCGGCGATCGCATGTTCGAGCCAAGCATCCAACGGCGTCTCGGTCGTCGCGCGCTGCAGCAGCACCGCGCCCATCGCCCAGCCGAACAGGGTCACGACATGCCATGAAGCCCAGAGAATGCGCACATGGCGCTCGTGCAGCACCGGCTTGCCGTGGGTGGGAATCAGCGTGCCTTGGCGCATGCGCCGAAAAATCAAATGCTCGCCCAGCACCGAATGCACGGCCCCAACCACGAACGTCAACGCGCCGGCGAGCGCGAGCGCAGTGTGCATGCGAGTCTCCTACGCAGCGCGCGGCTTCGAGTGACGGGTAGCGATATGCGATGCTGCGAGCCGCGCCGGCGTACGCGCCGGCGCGGCGGTTCGTCACATCAGGCCGCGGCGCGATGCGATTTCGGCGGCGATGCCTCGTCTTCGCGGTACCCCGCCGAGCGCAGTTCCCACGACTCGAAATCGTCGACCATGATCGTGTCGAGCGTCATCTCGCGCAGCTCTTCCAGTTGCTTGCGCTCATCCAAGGTGATCCAACCCTCGCGCACGCCTTCGTCGAGCTGCGCCGGGAATTCCAACGCTTCGATATCGCTGTTCTTCAACGCCTTGAGGAATTTCCGTTCCACCGGCTCGGCCAGAATCATCTTCGGCAGATAGCTGTTCACGCGACCGGCAGGATTGTTCTCGCAGGCTTCGAGGAACAGACCTTCGGCCAAACGATCGCGCGCTTCGCACGGCGTCATCAGCAAACTGGCAGCGCGATGGCCCAGACGATCGCTCGGCGCTTCGGCGCGGCGGCCCCACGGAAAAATCAGCAGCCACAGCAACCAACCGACAGGACGAATCGGGAAGTTGCGCAGCGCGCCGGACAACGCGAGTTCGATCTTGTGGATCGCATCGTGGAAGGCCCAGGCGAGCAAGGGATGATCGGCCGCCGGACGGCCCTGATCTTCGTAGCGCTTGAGCATCGCACTGGCGATGTAGAGCTGGCTGAGCACATCGCCCAGACGGCCCGACAGCGATTCCTTGAACTTCAGCTTGCCGCCGAGCAGCAGCATCGACGTATCGGCCATCACCGCCAACGCGGCGGAGTAGCGATTGAGCTTGCGGTAGAAGCGCTTGGTGTAATCGCCGCCCGGGGCCGTACCCACGAACGAACCGCTGACGCCGAACCACCAACTGCGCACCGCGTTCGAAAGCGCGTAGCTGATGTGACCGAACAGCGCCGCGTCGAATTGTTCGAGCCGCTGCTTGGGGTCTTCCAACTGCGCGGACTTCATCTCTTTCATCACCCACGGATGGCAGAGAATCGCGCCCTGACCGAAGATCATCAGGCTACGGGTCATGATGTTCGCGCCTTCGACCGTGATCATGATCGGCGACGCCTGCCAACTGCGGCCGGCGTAGTTGCGCGGGCCGAGGATGATGCCCTTGCCGCCGTGAATATCCATCACGTCGCGCGACACTTCGCGGCCCATTTCGGTGCAGTGGTATTTCGCGATGGTGGACGGCACCGCCGGGTTCTCGCCGCGCGCCACGGCAGCGGCGGTCGCTTCCGACAGCGCGCTGGTGGCGTAGGCGCGACCGGCGATGCGCGCAAGGGCTTCTTCCACGCCTTCGAAGCGACCGATCGACAAACCGAATTGCTTGCGGATGCGTGCGTACGCGCCGGTGACGATGGCGCCCATCTTCGCGCCGCCGCTGGCGGTGGACGGCAGCGTGATCGAACGGCCGATCGAAAGACATTCCATCAGCATCCGCCAGCCTTGACCGGCGCAATCTTCGCCGCCGATCAATTGGCTCAACGGCACGAATACATCCTTACCGATGATCGGGCCATTCTGGAACGGCGTGTTGAGCGGGAAGTGGCGGCGGCCGATCTCGAGGCCTTCGGCATCGCGCGGCACCAACGCCAAGGAAATGCCGATGTCTTTCTTATCACCGAGCAAACCGTCCGGGTCGTACATGCGGAACGCGACGCCGATCAGCGTCGCCACTGGCGCCAGCGTGATGTAGCGCTTGTTGAGGGTGAGGCGAATGCCCAACACCTTCGCGCCGTTCCATTCGCCGCTGCAGACGATGCCGTAGTCGGGAATGGACGTGGCGTCGGAACCGGCGAACGGGCCGGTCAGCGCGAAACACGGAATTTCGCGGCCATCGGCCAAACGCGGCAAGTAATAGCGCTTCTGATCGTCGGTGCCGTAGTGCATCAACAATTCCGCCGGGCCCAGCGAGTTGGGCACACCGACGGTGGAACTGAGCACGGAGGACATCGGCGCCAGCTTCTGGATGACCTTGTGGTTCATCAACGCCGAGAAACCGAGGCCGCCGTATTCCTTCGGAATATTGAGGCCGAAGAATTTGTGCTGCTTCACGTAATCCCAAATCTGCGGCGGCAGATCGGCGAGAACATGGGTGATCTCCCAGTCGTTCGTCATCCGGCACAGTTCTTCGCAGGGGCCGTCGAGGAAGGCTTGTTCCTCGGCGCTCAACTGCGGCTTGGGCTGCGTGAGCAACTTGTTCCAATCGGGTTTACCGGAGAACAACTCTCCCTCGAAACCGACCGTGCCCGACTCCAGCGCGGTGCGCTCGGTGTCCGACAGCGGCGGCAGCAGTTTGGTGTAGAACTTCAGCAGCGTCGAAGTGATCAGGCGTTTGCGCAACGGCGAGATCAGCAGCGGGAACGCGACGAGGCCGGCCAAAATCGCGGCGACCAGCGTGGCGGTTTTGTTCACGCCGCCGAGCCAACAGGCGGCGAGCAAGGTGGCGATGATCGCGGCGCAGACGGCCAGACGTACGCGGTGATATGCGCAGATGGCGCAGACGAGGACGATGGCGAGGAAAGGAAGTGCGATGCTCATGGCGATGCTCGTATGTGCGTGCCGCGACCGATAGATTAAGACCGGATTCCCCGCGATGGGGCGATCGAATCGGCTCGAACTCCGCTTTGTGCCGTAAACCTACCGCCGCTTCAGGCGAGGTTTGGGCAGCGCCGGCTCGAACCATACGCCGAAGTATCGATACGCCGGCGCATGGTTGTCAATGCCGATCCCGACATTGGCCCCTCCGCTCGTCGGCCGCGCGTCATCGGAAGCGCGCCGACGG
>JAGNNB010000409.1 GCA_017990865.1 Lysobacteraceae bacterium | reverse complement strand
GCATCAGGGCGCGTTCCGGACGGCCGTTGAGGTATTCGGCTTCCGCATAAGCCTCGCCGGCGCGGATAGCATCGCCCGCCACTTCGCTGGCGCGGGCGAAGGTCTTCTGGAACACCGGGTCTTCTTTCGCGCGGTTCAGCAACGGCCGCAACAGCGCCTGCGCACGTAGACCGGCGGCGCGGGTATTGCGCTCGGCCAACAACTGGGCATACCCCAAGGCGGTCGGGCGATGTTCGGGCATGCGCAGCAATTGCGCTTCCAGGCGCGCATCGGCCGCCTCGGTCTTGCCCGACCGCGCCTCGGCTTCGGCCATTCCCAGCACTAGCCAAGCGTCGTCGGGGTATTTCGTCAACAACGGCTGCAGTTCTTTGATCGCTGTCGCGTATTGGCCGTGGCGTTGCCGGGCGACGGCCAAGCCGTAACGTTGCGCGTCGTTGAGCCCGCCGCGCGCTCGTTCGCGTTCGTATTCGCGGATCGCCGCTTCGGCCGTGTTGGCGCTGATCGCGCGGATGCGCTCGCGCGCCCAGCCGAATTCGCGACCGTCGCGCGCACCGCCGACGCCGGGCTCGGTGCCAATGCGCAAATGCGACGGCAGCAGCGGGTTTTCGCCGGTGGCATCGCCGCCGGAAAACACGGGTTTTTCGCGCTTCAGGCCATCCACGCGCTGCTTCACGTCGCTGATCCGCAGCGTGGTGACGGGGTGGGTGCGCAAGTAGTCCGGCGTGCGTTCGCGCTCGCCGCCTTGATTCACGCGGGAGATCGTTTGCATCCGCGTGAACATGCTGACCATCGAGGCCGGGTCGTAGCCGCTGCGGGTCAAGGTGCGGATGCCGATGCGATCGGCTTCGGCCTCGTTGTCGCGGGTGTAGTCGATCTGCCGCTGCGCGGCCAGCGCCTGCGCCGACGCCAGCGCCGCCATGCTCGCGTCGTCGGAGGAATTGCCGTTGGACGATTGCGCGATCGCGATCGCGCCCAGCATCGCCAGCAGAATCGGCACGCTGTCTTTTTGCGCCCGTTCGACGCTGCGCAACACGTGCGATTGGGTGACGTGCGAGACCTCGTGCGCCAACACGCTGGCCACTTCGTCCTCGCTTTCGGCCGCCAACACGAGGCCGGCATTGGTGCCGACGTACCCGCCCAAGGTGGCGAAGGCGTTGAACTGGCGGTCCTTCAGCATGAAGAACGTGAAGGGTTGGTCGGGTTTATCGCTGGCGGCCGCCAAACGACTGCCGACCGACTGCAGCCAGCCGTCGATCAGCGGGTCGTCGATGGTGTAGTCGTAATACCGCAGTTGGCTGAGCATCATGCGGCCGTATTCGGCCTGCTTGACCGGCCCCAGCAGTTCCGCCGCGGACGAGCCGATGTCCGGCAAGCGGCTTTCCTGCGCCGGCGCGGAGACTGTCGCGACCGTCAGCACGAGCGCGGCGGCCAAGGCCGTGACGCGGAGCGACGGGAGAGACATCGAGAGACGAGGCATGTGCGGTCCGATACGTGGGCTGAGGCGTCGCGGCAACGAAGCCAGCGAGGAGTGTGGCGATTCTCGCCCGAGCCGGGGGTGAATAGGTGCGCGGGGCGGGAAAGCAACCTCAATTCGACCTCTGGGCCGTCGCGGAGTTCCGGTTCGGCGGGCCAGCCTCGGTGCGCGATACCGTGGATTGCAGCATTGCATCGGCGGGGTGGAAACGCACGATCCGCACCCCCATCATCCCGACCTATCGATGACGACAGACGCTTCGGCGTCGGGAGCCCGCAATGAACGACCGCACCGCCGAAGGCGCGCCCGCCCAAGCGCAACCGGCGCAAACCCAGCCGATCACCCTCTACACCACGCTGATCTGCCCGTATTGCGTGGCCGCCAAGACCTTCCTCAAAAGCAAAGGCCTGAGCTGGTCGGAAATCCGGATCGACACCGATCCTGCCGAACGCGAGCGGATGATCGCCCGCGCGAAGCGCACCAGCGTGCCGCAGATCTTCGTCGGCGATGTCCATGTCGGCGGTTTCGACGACATGATGGCGCTGCATCGCGCCGGCAAGTTCGAGCCGCTGTTGGCGGGTTGAACCGCCACGTCTCCACATTCACCAACGGACATCCCGATGAGCCACGATTCCGAAGCCGAACGCGACCGCGTCGCCGAATTCACCGCGTTCCGCAAACGGATGAACGAACGCATCCTGGCCGAACCCAACCAAGTGGTGCGTCGCTTTTTCGCGCTCGATACCCAGACCTATCAGGCCGGCGCGTTGGACGTAAAAACCAAGGAATTACTGGGTCTGGTCGCTTCGCTCGTGCTGCGCTGCGACGACTGCATCAGCTATCACGTCGCCCAATGCAAAGAGGCCGGCGTGAGTCGCGACGAGATGTTCGAGACATTCTCGGTCGGTTTGGTGGTGGGCGGTTCGATCGTGATTCCGCATCTGCGCCGCGCGGTGGATTTTCTCGATCGCCTGGAACAAGGCGAAACGGCCGCCGCCGATGCGCCGGGGCACGACCACGGCTGAGCGCTGCGGCTCGCCGCGTTCGATATCGTTAACCGCCCGCCCAGAAGCCGCATCGCGCGAGTGCGGGAAGGCGCGCTGAAAGAAGCGCCGAAAGATAGGTCAAAAGGATGCGCCCGAGACGCGTCGGTCGTCGTTACGACCAAGGTCTGAACGGCCGGTCGGGCAAGCCGGGCCGGCTTACGGCATAATTCGCCGGCTTCGAGAATCGATCATACCGACGGATTTTCTCGCCTCGATTCCCGACCACCCGACTTTTCCAGCGTTTCTTCGACCTTCGGTTCGTCGTTCGCGACGCGCCGCTCCGGACACGACCTCATGACCCAAACGATCACCGTCATTCGCGGCGATGGCATCGGCCCCGAAATCATGGATGCCGCGCTGTACGTCCTCGACGCGCTCAAGACTGGCTTGGCCTACGAAGAGGCGGACGCCGGCCTCGTCGCCCTCGAAAAACACGGCGAATTGCTGCCGCAGGCGACGCTCGACTCCATCCGCCACAATCGCGTCGCGCTGAAAAGCCCGCTGACCACGCCGGTCGGCGAGGGCTTCAGCTCGATCAACGTCGAACTGCGCAAGCGCTTCGACCTCTACGCGAACGTACGCCCGGCCAAGTCGTTCCCCAACACCAAGTCGCGCTTCCCCAGCGGGGTCGATCTGATCACCGTCCGCGAGAACACCGAAGGCGCGTACATCGGCGAAGGCCAGCAGTTGTCGCCCGACGGCGAAACTGCGGTGCTGACCCAGAAAGTGACCCGCCGCGGTTCCGAGCGCATCGTCCGCTACGCCTTCGACCTGGCGCGCGCGACCGGCCGCAAGAAAGTCACCGTGGTCCACAAGGCCAATATCCTGAAATCCACCTCGGGCCTGTTCCTGAAAGTGGCGCGCGAAGTGGCGGCGCAGTATCCCGAGATCCAGTGCAACGAACTGATCGTCGACAACTGCTGCATGCAGTTAGTGATGAAGCCGGAACAGTTCGACATCATCGTCACCACCAACCTGTTCGGCGACATCATCTCCGACC
>JAGNNB010000408.1 GCA_017990865.1 Lysobacteraceae bacterium | reverse complement strand
TTTCTGGGGTCATCGCGTGGCGTGTGTCCTACGGTGCGACGCGGCCCGGGCATTCCGGTCGCCTCCGATCGACCCGTCGCGGCGTCGATGATAGCCGCTCGCGGCGGACGCGCGCGCGCCGCTGCCCAGCCGATGCGAATGCCGTGCGCGTCGTCGGCACGATGCGCGCCACGAAAGGCGGCGCGATGAGCGGCACCATAATCAGCAAGTTACAGAATCGACAAGGCCTTTTCTTTGCGCTCGGCCAGTCGTTTTTCGAGGTAATGGATGTTCTGGCCGCCGGCTTGGAATCCCAGGTCGCGCATGATCCGTTGCTGCAGCGGGATATTGGTCTTGATGCCGTCGACGACCATTTCGCTCAAGGCCACCTGCATCCGCGCGATGGCGGTCGCGCGGTCCGGGCCGTGGACGATGAGTTTGCCGATCATCGAATCGTAATTCGACGGCACGCGATAGCTTTCGTAAACGTGCGAATCCACCCGCACGCCCGGACCGCCGGCGGCGTGGAAATGCTTGATCAGGCCCGGCGAAGGCAAAAAGGTGTCCGGGTCTTCGGCGTTGATGCGGCATTCGATCGCATGGCCGTTCAACACGATATCGCTTTGCTTGATCGACAGTTTCTGCCCGGCGGCGATCATCAATTGCTCTTTCACCAAATCCACGCCGGTGATCATTTCCGTCACCGGATGTTCGACCTGGATGCGCGTGTTCATTTCGATGAAATAGAACCGCCCGTTCTCGTACAGGAATTCGAACGTGCCGGCGCCGCGGTAGCCGATGCGAACGCAGGCTTCCACGCACACCTTGCCGATCTCCGCGCGCTGTTCGGGCGTGATCCCCGGCGCAGGCGCTTCTTCCACCACTTTCTGATGACGACGCTGCATCGAGCAATCGCGCTCGCCCAGGTGAATCGCGTTGCCTTGGCCATCGGCCAGCACCTGGATCTCGACGTGACGCGGGTTCTCCAGGAATTTCTCCATGTAGACCTGTTCGTTGCCGAACGCGGCCTTGGCTTCGGTTTGCGTGGTCTGGATCGCGGAATTCAGCGCGGCCTCGGTATGCACCACGCGCATGCCGCGACCGCCGCCGCCGCCCGCCGCCTTGATGATGACCGGATAGCCGATCTCGCGCGCGATGCGCACGTTTTCTTTCGCGTCTTCGCCCAGCGGGCCGCCGCTGCCCGGCACGCAGGGCACGCCGGCGGCTTTCATCGCGCGAATCGCTTCGACTTTGTCGCCCATCATGCGGATGGTGTCGGCGCGCGGACCGATGAAAACGAAGCCGGATTTTTCGACGCGTTCGGCGAAATCGGCGTTTTCGCTGAGGAAACCATAACCCGGATGGATCGCCTGCGCGTCGGTGACTTCCGCCGCGGCGATGATCGCCGGCATGTTGAGATAACTGTCCTTCGACGCCGCCGGACCGATGCACACCGATTCGTCGGCCATCGCGACATGCTTGAGGTTGCGATCGACCGTGGAATGCACCGCGACGGTTTTGATCCCCAGCGCATGGCAGGCGCGCAGGATACGCAGCGCGATTTCGCCGCGATTGGCGATGACGATTTTGTCCAACATCGAGGCGTCCTCAGCCGATCACGAACAACGGCTGATCGAACTCCACCGGCTGGCCGCTTTCGCATTGAATCGCGAGCACGGTGCCGGAAACGTCCGCTTCGATCGGATTGAACATCTTCATCGCTTCGATGATGGCGAGGGTCTCGCCCTGCTTCACCGCTTGACCGATCTTCACGAACGCCGGTTTGTCCGGGCCGGGCGAGGCGTAGAAGGTGCCGACCATCGGCGAGCGCACCACATGGCCGTCGGGCAGTTCGGACGCCGCGCGCGTGCCCCCGGTCGCCGCTTCCACCGGCGAGGCCATCGGCATCGGCGGCGCGGCGCGCGGGGCGTGTTCCAGATGCAGCGGCGCCACCGGCGCGGGCATCGTCATCGCCACGCCGCCTTTGGGGATGCGCGCCAGGCGCACGGATTCTTCGCCCTCTTTGATTTCGATTTCGGCGAGGTTCGACTCTTCCAAGAGGTCGATCAGTTTTTTGATTTTGCGCAGGTCCATGGAGGCCTCGTACGAAAGATGCGAAAGATGCGGGTTGAACGTCAGCGCGCGCTGCGTTCGAGCTGGCGGATCGCGGCGGCCAGGGCCAAGCCGTAGCTCAATGCGCCGAAGCCGGAGACGATGCCGACCGCCAAGTCGGTGAAATAACTGGTGTGCCGGAACGGCTCGCGCGCGTGCGGGTTGGACAAATGCACTTCGATGAACGGAATTCCGACCGCCGCCAGGGCATCGCGGACCGCGACCGAGGTATGGGTAAAGGCGGCCGGATTGATCAGGATGAAATCCACGCGATCGCGGGCGTCATGGATGCGCTCGACCAAGGCGTGCTCGGCATTGGACTGGAAGCTCTCCAACTCGTGCCCCGCGGTCATCGCACGCGCGGCCAGATCGGCGTCGATGTCGGCCAGCGTGGCGTGCCCGTAGATCTCGGGCTCGCGTTGCCCGAGCAGGTTCAGATTGGGGCCGTGCAGGACCAGAAGTCGCGCCATCGAAGCGGCCATGCCGAGGATGCGAAAGGACGGGCAGTCTGCGCGAAACCGTCAGTAGTGTCCAGATCGGCGAAGATCGGCACATTTTCAAGCAGTTGTTTCAATCGAGCTGTTGAAACGCGGCGAGCGCCGCTGCCGACCGCCACCGGGTGCGGTGCGTCTGCCGGCCCTCGCGAGGGGGCGGTTTTGGGCGTTGTCGATGCGCACGCCCCATCGGACATCGCCGACAGGCGCGTCCTGCCCAGTACGACCCGCCAAATTTCGAAAAACAAACGGCCCGCAGGCGTTCTGCGCCTGGGGCCGTCGCCCTGCACGGGTGGGTATTGGGTGTGTTGCCGAATCTACGGCGTGCTCGAGTCGAGCGGCGATCCTTGCGATGGTGAGCGGTCGGTCCTTCGAAGGGCGCTGCGGCGGGTTTGCCCCGCGCGGCGCCGGTTCAGCGGTCGTAGCCTCCGGAACACAGGGCGGCGATGGTGGCCGCGCAGTGACGGGTGAGGCTGGCGAGCAGCGCCGGGTGGGTGTCGTGCCCGGTAGCGGTCATCATCACCAGTTGCTGGCCGGGACGCGGCAGGCATTGGACGACGGTGAAGCCGGTTTCGGTCATGACGGTGATGTCTTGGAAGCCATGCTGACCCAGGTCGCGGGTCAGGGTTTGGGCCAAACCGCAGAGCGAGCTGGACACCGCCGACAAGCGGATGCTGTCGAGCATCGGCGCGGCGCTGTGCGCGATGTGGTGGCCGTCGTGCGTGGACAACACGCAGGCCAAGCCGTCGGGCAGTCCGGCCAGCATGCCGTGCATGGCGCGAACGACTTCGGGATAACGGGCGTATCCGAAGTACTTTCCGAACATCCTGCTTTGCGCCGGGAAAGGCACGGTGTTGGCGGACATGATGTGACGGCTCGGTCGGCGTTGACGAAGCCGGCGATCGTGCGGAAGCGAGCGCGATGCCGGAACAGTGGG
>JAGNNB010000038.1 GCA_017990865.1 Lysobacteraceae bacterium | reverse complement strand
AGCAATATCCGGAAGCGTTCGCTCGATCGCCTCGATCCATCGAACTTCCAGAGGTCGTCATGAGCCAGTCGTTCGCGTGATCGCGTCGTTCGCGCTTCGCTGCGGTGTTCTTCGGCGGCGCGATGTTATTGAGCGGGATGTCGGCGCTCGCGCCCTCCGAAGCGCAGGCCGCCATCACCGGCGTCGCGGCGCCGGAGGCTGCGCTCGATGCCGGCGAATACCGCACTTGCGCGCTGCGCGAAAACGCGACGCTGATGTGTTGGGGCGACGCGAATTACGGCGACTACGAGCCGCCAGCCGGCCGCTATATCGCGGTCAGCGTGGGCGTCGATCACGCCTGCGCGCTGCGACCGAGTGGACAGGCGGTGTGCTGGGGCGATTCCGGTTCGATCGCCACGCCGCCGCCCGCGGGTTCGTATTTCGCGATCGAGGCGGGCAACGCCGAAAGTTGCGCCCTGCGCACCGATGGCCAATTGCGCTGTTGGGGCGGCACCTTGGCCGAGGCCGCGCCGACGACCGGACGCTATCTCGACCTCGCGCTTTACAACGGCCGCGCCTGTGCGATCCGCAGCGACGGCGCCTTGCAGTGTTGGCAAGCCGCGGGCATCGCCGGTTTGGGCGCGCCGCCGAGCGGGCGTTTCCTCGATGTCGGGCTCGGACAAAGTCATGCGTGCGCCTTGCGCAGCGATGGCCAGACCTTGTGTTGGGGCTCGAACGCGCAAGGCCAAACCGCGGTGCCCGCCGCGACGACGTTCGTCGCGCTCGGCGTGGGCTACCAACACAATTGCGGCGTGCGCGAAAACGGCACGCTGGTGTGTTGGGGCGCGAACCCCATGGGGCAATTGACGGTTCCAGCCGGACGTTACACCGCGCTGACGGTCGGGCGCGGCCACGCCTGCGCACGCGATGATGAAGGCACGATCCGCTGTTGGGGCGACGATGGTCTGGGCATGGGCGCATTGGGCGCGCTGAGCGCCGAGTTCGATCATGTGTACGCCGGACCGGGGCTCGCTTGCGGTTTGACCTTCGTGCACGACATCGGTTGCGTCGGCGACACGACGGCGATGACACCGCCGGTGCAGCGGTATCGGGATCTGAGTTTCGGTACGACCGCCGCTTGCGGCGCGCTGCTCGACGGCCGCGTGGAATGCTGGGGGCAATCGTTGGGCGCATTGCCGCAGGACGAGCGCTTCCAGGATGTGGCTGTCGGCCAAGCGCATGCTTGCGCGCTACGCATAAGCGACGGCACCGCGGTGTGTTGGGGCGATAACAGCGATGGTCAAGCGACGCCCCCGACCGATGCGTTCAGCGCGATCGTCAGCGGCGATCGCTTCAGTTGCGGCATCGTCACCGACACCGGTCGCGTGGTGTGCTGGGGGCAAGGCCCTGCGGTGGACGATGTCCCGCAGGATCAGTATTTCTACAGCATCCATGCCTACGGCGCGAACATCTGCGGTTTCGCCGGAGGCGCCTACAAATTTTGCTGGGGCGCCGACGCTGCGTTGCTGCAACCGCCGACGACGATCCTCAACAATCTGGTCGTTGGCGCGCACCATGCTTGCGCGGTCGATCTCAATGCCGGCGGACGCATCGTGTGTTGGGGCGATAACAGCCAGGGTCAGTTGCAAGCACCCACGGACAGCGGGTACTACCGCCTCGACGCTTACGGCGACATGACGTGCGCCCACAAAAGCTCGGGTCTGCGCTGCTGGGGTGCGCAGACGCTCTCGCGCGGCAACCTGGGTTCTCGCATGGCACCGGTCGGTATCGCCGCGGGCGATGCGCATACCTGTACCGTGCGCGGCGATCGCGGCGTCGGTTGCTGGGGCGACAATGCGTTCGCGCAGAAAAACGCGCCGGTGCATCGCGCGCAATCGATCAGCGCGAACGCGGACCACACCTGCACACAGCGCGCGGGCGAAGGCGCGCGGTGTTGGGGCGACAATCTGCACGACGGCTCGACGCCGCCGACCGCGCCGCTGCGCACGTTGGATATCGGCCAGTTCAACGGCTGCGGTGTCACCGCGACCGGCAGCGCAACGTGCTGGGGTTGGAACGTCAACGCGCAAAGTACGCCGCCTGCCGACCTGTTCCGTCGCGTGGCGACAGGCTTGAATCACAGTTGCGGCGTCCGCGACGACGGCACGCTGGCGTGCTGGGGCTACAACGCGGACGGGCAGGCGGCGCCGCCCGCAGGCACGTACGCTGCGCTGGATGTGGGCGAGCGGCATAGCTGCGCGTTGACGGAGGCCGGCACGCCGACGTGTTGGGGTTTGAACACGGAAGGGCAAACGACGCCACCGGACCTGGCCGGCGCGACGTACCGCGCGCTGGCGGTGGGCGCATTCCACAACTGCGGCATCTTGAGCCACGGTGGGATCGCGTGCTGGGGCCGCAACACGAACGGACAATCGACGCCGCCGGACGAAGGGCAGTACGTGTCGATCGCGGCGGGTACGGCGCACACCTGCGCGATTCGCGACGATGGCGCGCGGGTGTGTTGGGGCGCGAACGAGAGCGGACAGGCGCCGCAGCCGACGCTTGGCCCCGCGACCTTGCCGACGATTCGTAACGAGGAACCCTTGGCGATCGATTTCCGGCTCGAAGGCAGCGGCGGCTATACGCCCGTGAGCGTCAGATACCAGGTGGCGAGCGGCAAGGTGCCGTACGGCACGTATTTCAATGCGGCAGGACAACTGCGAGGGACGCCTGCGGACAATCCCGGCGACTACACGCTCACCATGGAAGCGATCGACGAGAACGGCTTCGTCGCGACGCGCACGTACGCCTATAGCTTGTTGCAGGCAACGGATACGACGCCGCCCACGATCCTCGCCCATGTGAACGGCAGTGAGCCGCAGACCGAGTGGTACAACACGAATCTGCAATTGCAGTGGCAAGTGAGCGATAGCGAAACCGCTTACACCGTACAGAGCGGCTGTTCAACGGTCTCGATCACGCAAGATGCCGATCTGGCGTCGTTCGACTGCAGCGCTTCCAGCGAAGGCGGAACGGCGACGCGCTCCATCCTTCTCGGGCGCGATACGGTCGCGCCGGACACGCGTTTCGTGAGTACGCCTCCGCCGGTGTTCTACACCAACCTGCCCTACAACGACATCACCTTCGAGTTCGCCCCGCAGGGCAGCGATCGTTCCGGTGTCGAGAGTTATCAGTGCAGCTTCTACGGCACCGAAGGCTCGTATGGTGGTTGCGGTCCCGTCTTCACCCAAAGCTATCCCATTCAAGAAGCGCCCCATCAGTTGTGGGTGCGCGCAGTCGATCGGGCAGGCAATGTCGACCCAACGCCTGCGACCTACGCATGGTATGTGCGTCGGGATACGACGCCACCGGCCGTCGTGCCGATCCTGACGGGCACCTTGGGCGATAACGGCTGGTATCGCAGCGACGTCGGTCTGACATGGTCGATCAGCGAGCCGGAAACGACCGTGACCCAAACCAGCGGCTGCGACGATCGATCGGTCGTCGCCGACACCACGGGCGTGTCCTTCATGTGCAGCGCTTTCAGCAGCGCGGGCGAAGGCGTCGGTTTCACCACCATCCGCCGCGATACGGTCGCGCCGACGGTGCTCGCGAGTCTGAGTGCGGCGCCCAACGCCGCGGGTTGGTATCGCCAGAACGTCACCGCATCCTATGCGTGCACCGATGTCACGTCGGGTTTGGCGGCAGCGTGCCCGGCCAGCGAAACCGTTTCGCAAGAAGGCGCGGGCATTGCGGTGTCGGCGAAGACCGTGCGCGATGTCGCCGGAAACGTCGCGACCGTCGCTGGGTTCTCGATCAATCTCGACAAGACCGCGCCGCTGGTATCGACCGAGCCCAGAACGCCCATGAACGAGTACGGTTGGTTCCGCGACGATGTAACGATCGATTTCACCTGCTTCGAGACGTTGTCGGGACTCAGCGCGCCGTGTCCAGCGCCGTACACCTTCACTCAGGAAGGCCGCGACCTGTCGTATCAAGTGCTGGTCAGCGACAACGCCGGCAATCAAGTGCTGGCCGGACGTCTGCTGTCGATCGACCGAACCGCGCCGACGATCGTGGCGTCCGCGACGAGCGCGCCGAACGCGGCGGGCTGGTATCGCACCAATGTCGGAGTGGCGTTCGCCTGCAGCGATGCGCTGTCCGGGATCAACGTTTGTCCGTTCGCGCAAACGCTGAGCCAGGAAGGGGCGGCGGTGTCGTCTTCCGCGCAAACGACCATGGACTACGCCAGCAACGTCAGCGCGCCGAGCAACGTGGTGACCGTGAAGATCGACAAGACCGCGCCGACATTGAACGTCGCGATGCCGCCGGCGACGGTGTTGTTGAACGCGACGCACGACTTCCAACTCGATGCGGTCGATGCGCTGTCGGGCATCGCCGCGCAAAGTTGCAGCGGATTCGTCACCGCCAGCATCGGAACACGCACGGCCACATGCGTCGCGACCGATCGCGCGGGGAATCAGGCCTCGCGCACGGCGACCTACAAAGTGGTGTACGGCTACGCGGCGATATCGGCGCCGTTGACGGATCCGAACCAGGTGTACGTGGTGGCGGCGCCGCGTTCGGTGCCCTTCGAGTGGCGGTTGTTCGATGCGAACGGCGCGGCGGTGACCAACGCGACGTTGACGCAAACGACGGCGACGGACGTGACGTGTCCGGACACGGGCATGAATTTGCCGACGCCGCCTGCGGGCGAGACGAGCGGCTTCGCGCACCTGGGCGACGGCGTGTACCGGCGCAATTGGTGGATCAACTACACGGTGACGGGCTGCGTGCGGCTGGAGGTGACGTTGAACGACGGCAGCGTGCGCAGCGGCTTGATTCGCGTGGTGCCGAAGGCGATGCGCACGGGCGGGAATTACCCGGTGTCGCGTCCGTCGTCGGCGCCGACGAGCAACGCAGCGCCGTCGCGCCCGGTGCAGACCACGCCCGCGCCGGTGCCGTCGACGCGCAATCGCGGTCCAGTGAATCCTCGGCGCCCGGATCTGCAGAAGCGCAAGAAGAAGTGAGCGAACGGCGAACGCGGGGCTGATCCTCGCGTTCGCCGTTCGGGATGTTCGGCGGCGTGCCCGCGGGCACGCCGCTGAAACGCAACCCGAAGGGCGGCCCTGCCGAGGGCGCGCCGTAGCGTCATCGCTCGGTCATGGATCGCGCCACTCCCTCGCTCTTCCTTGCCGCGCGCCCTCGGCAGGGCCGCGCAACGAACCCCAATCGCGTTAACAGGCCCTCGCGAGCGCCCTGCGCTGGCGAGCGACCGGGAGACTATCCGCGTGCATACGGCGCGATGGGTAGCGCGAACTCGATCCGGGGATCTAATTGGGAATCGTTATACTTCCCGCCCATGATTCGGGCCCGTCGCTTTCATCGCCATTTCGCCGCGCTCGCCGTCGCGGCGGTGTGGTTGCTGGTTGCGATGCCGACTTTGGGACGGTGGGCGGGAGCCGCAGGCGGGGCGCATCGCGCGAACGACGGCTGGGTCGCGGTATGTACCGCAACCGGCTTGCGATATCTGCCCGTATCCGCTTTTTCCGACGGCGACCTGCCGCCAACGCCTGTCCCCGGCCCGGATGAGGACTGCTCCTATTGTCCGTTGCTGTCGGTGATGGTGCCGGCGGCCATCCCCGCGCTGCCGACGACCAAGACCAAGCCGATCGGACCGCCGCATCATTCCCCGGCTGATGCCACGATCGAAACGCCGCACCCTTGCGGCTTAGGCTCGCGTGGGCCTCCTCCGGTTCTCCTGAACGCGTAACAGTCGTTTTCGCTGCGGCTTCGCCGCATACCGCGTCATTCGGAGAATCCATGTTCAATCAGCCCCTCGCTCGGGCGCGCTCGGCGCGCCTGGCCATTTTTGTCGCGTGCGCGTTGACCGCACGCCCCGGCTTCGCTGCGGAAATCGGCGACAACGATGCCGACACGCTCGATACCGTCCTCGTCACCGGCATTCGCGCCACGGCGCAGGATTACACCCCGCCCAGTACCGCTCAACATTCCCAAACTCTCACCCGCGCCGAAATCGAGCGATTGCGCCCACGCGACGTATTCGAATTGCTCAACTACGCCAGCGGCGTCGTCGCCACCAGCGGCAGTCGCAAGGGATTCAGCGGCCTGCGGATTCGCGGCGACTCGAATTTCCGCTGGGTCATCGACGGCACGGTATTGCAGCCGACGACCGCTGCGCGCATTTTGAAAGCATTACCGGTCATGGCCGTGGATAGCGTCAAGATCGTACGCGGCGGCACCGCACTGACCCTTGGTCCGATGGTGGGCTCGGCCAGTCCCGGCGGCGCCCCAGTCGATGGGTTCGTGCTGATTCGCACGCGCCAACCGGACGAGAGCGAAATCAGCGCCAGACTCGCGTTGGAAACCAACGATACCGAGCAGGCTGGCGTGTGGGCAGGCAAAGCGTTCGCTCCTGCGTCGCAACAGGCGTATGTCGCGGGACTGGTGTCGTATTCGCATACCGACGGTCCGAGCGATCGCCTCGACAATGGCGTCGGTTACAACATCGGCCGCGATGCGTTGGGCACGATGGCGAAGGCGGGCCTGCGTTCCGAGCGTTGGTGGGTGGATGCGACCGCATATCGCGATGACGGCTCTTTCGAGATACCCAACGCCAACAGCCACGGCACCGGCCAGGGCGATTGGTATGTGGACCCTGCGCGAACGTCTCTCTATGCGTTCAACGGCGCGGTGGAATGGACCGAGAATCAAAGCACCGCGCTCGGCGCCTCCTACACCGACAGTCATCAGGTGTTGTGGACCGCGAACACGCCCGCAGGGCCGTATAGCGCGTTGCGCAACGACAATCGGATGGTGGCGATGTACGCGCGCCATAGTCTCGACTTCGCCCAGACGCGAGCCGTCTTCGGGTTCGATTACCAGCATTGGACCGCACCGAACGGACAGCAATACTACGAAGGCATCCGTCGCGAAGAGAAGACGACCGGTTGGTTCTTTCAAGCCGAACGCGGATTCTTCGAAGACAAGCTGACATTGGATGCCGGCTATCGTCGCGACCGCGTCCATATTCTGCGCGGTTTGAATTACTACACTGGCGGTGCGCAGCCCTTCGGCGGCGTCGGCTCGCCATTGCGTACCCGAGATGTGACGCAACCGCCTGCGGTGTTCCAAAGTTTCGGTGGCAGTTGGGCGTTCGCTCGCGACTGGAAGGCATCGGTGCGTTATGCGGCCAGCCGGCAGGCGGCGGAAAACCTCAATCCGGTGCTTGGCGTCGTTTTGGAGGACGACAGACAGCGCAAATGGGAGTTCGGTGTGGAGGGTCGGATCGTGCGCGAATTCAACCCCTCGCTCAATGTCTTCCGCCGCTCTGTCGAGAACGAAAAGAGCCTCTCCGGCTATACCTATCTCGCCAACAACGGAAGCTCGCAAATCTGCCGACTCGGGACTATCCCTCCGAGCGGGCCGCTTTCGCCACGGTCCGGCGCCGCGCTTACGCCATGCTACAGCCAGGGCGATACCACGCGGGGCGGTGTCGAATTGGCGGTGCAGGGCGAATTGCTCGAACGCAGCAGTTATCGCGCCAGTCTGACGCGCTTCACGTCGCTGAGCGCCAACGCAGAACCGACGACGCCGAAGCAGATGGTCGATCTATCGTTCGCCCATGGTTTCGGTGCATTCACCCTGACCGGCGCGATCAAGCACGTTTCGTCCTATCGCGGTTCGGCCACCGATGCCCGCGCATATCTGGGTGGTTACACCAGCTATGATCTGGGCTTGGGCTACGACTTCAAATTCGCCGAGCATCCGCTTCGCATCACGACGTACGGACGCAACCTCAGCGACGAACGCTACGAAAACAGCAACGGCGTGCAGGACCCCGGCAGGGCCTACGGCGTCGAACTGTTGGCGCGGTTTTGAGGAGCGCACCATGAACGCGAAACGTACACCCTGGACCGCTCGCCGGATCCATCTTTGGGTTTCGATCGCCCTATCGCTCGTTTTTTTGCTGATCGCTATCAGCGGGGCGGTGATCGGCGCCCGCAGCGCGCTCGATGCGCGGGTGCCGATGCGTTGGATGTCCTCCGAAACCATTCCAGATCGTTTGCCGGTCACCGCTTACGCGGAGATGCCCGACGGTTCGATTTGGATCGGCAATGGCCAAGGCCTGCATCGCATCGCCGACGGCAAGGCGGAGCGCATCGATCGATTCCGGGGCAAGGAAATCCTCGCACTCGCCGCTGCCGCCGACAACACCACGCCGATCGTCGCCACCAAGATGGTGTTGTGGTCGCGTCATGCCGGAGAGTGGAAAGAAGTTAAACGCGGTCGATTGCGGCAGTTGAGCACTTTAAGCGACGGCTCCGTTCTAGCGATCGTCGGCGGTCGCGGTGAGATGGCGAACGGAAAACCCTTCATGACTCGCGACGGCTCCGAATGGCGGCCCTACCGTCCTGCGATTGCTGCGAATGCGCATCTGCCGCCGCTCGTCGATCCGACGGTGGATTTGCAGATGTTCATGCGCGAATTGCATTCCGGCGCCTACTTCTTCGGCAAGGGCCGGGGCGAGATCGTATGGAGTCTGATCACCGGGCTGGTGTTGGTGCTGTTGTGCTTGACGGGGCTATGGATGTGGGGGCGGCGCGAGTGGGCGCGGGCGCGGAATCGACGCCTGCAACGCGAGCGCTCGACAGCATCCGCTTGAGACAACGCCGGAAATGCCCGCATTGTCCTTGCTGCGGTGAGCCCCGGTTCGTGCGAACGAACCGGGGCTCGAAACGCATATCGCAGTGTGGGAACTCGGGCCGCCGCCGAGTGCTGTCGCCGCTCAGTTCGTGGATTCTGGCGTTTCCGGTTTCGCCGCTTCCGGGCTGACCTTCTCGATGGTGTGCCGCAATTCGCGGCCGAGAATCGTCTTGGCGTCTTTCGCCCAGACTTCGAGTCGGCGGTCGTAGACGAGTTTCGCGTTTTCGTCGGCCCAGACCAGTTTGAGTTCGCGCAGTTTCTGGATGAAGCCGCGGAACAGGCTCTTGTCGAAGAATTCCGGCGCGGCCGGCGCGTAGAGCAAGCTCAAGCGCTGCGCGGCGAGATGGCAGAGGCTTTCGAGTTCGCCCGCGCCCAGCGCGCCCGGGCCGTTCTTGGCCAGTACCGAGATCGCGATGTAATAGCGCTCGAACGCTTGCTGCAGCGGGTGGCCGATCGCGCGCAAGCGGAACACTTCGTCGGATTGCCCCGCGTTGCGGGCGAGAATGCCGTCGTCGTCGTCGCTGACTTGCTGCAGCAGGCCTTCGCGGACGAAGACCTGGATCGTGCGTTCCAGATGTTGCGCGAAGCCGTCGTCGTCCCACGGCAAGAACAATTCCGTTTGCAGGAACGGATACAGCGAACGGCCGAGCCGCATCAGCGTCGCGCGGCTCATGCGTCGGTTGTGCAGGAAGCAACAGGCGATCCATGCGCTGGCGGTGAACAGATGCAGCACGTTGTTGCGGTAATAGCTCAGCAGCACCGCGCCGTCGCCGTCGACTTGCAGCACGTCGCCGAGCGGGTGCGGAACGCGTTCCAGTACGCCGATGTCCTCGCCGTGGGCCACGATCTCCGCCGGCGTGTGCGGGGTGACGGTGACGCGGTCGGAATACGGCACTTCGGCCAACAGGATTTTCGATAGTGCGATTTGCGCCAGCAGATCCGCTTCGCCGATCGCGTGTTTGGGCGTGGACAGCACCGCCAGCGCCAGCAGATTGATCGGATTGACGTCGGCGGCGCGGTTGATATTGATCTGCACGCGATCGGCCAGGGTGTCGATCACGTTCGACAACCACAGCGGTTTGTCCTCGTCCGACAGCGGCTGGCCGTCCCAATCCGGCGCGCGTTCGGCGAGCAGATCGTTCAACCGGATCGGCTCGCCGAAATTCACCACCACTTGACCGAGGTTGCTGCGCAGCACTTTCGGAATGCTCCACAGCAATTGCCAGATCGATTCCTTGGCTTTGGGTTTGCCCGACAGTTCTTCCAGATAGCTGTTGCCTTCCATCAGCTTTTCGTAGCCGATGTAGACCGGCTGGAACAGCACAGGCCGCGTCGGTTGCCGCAGGAAGGCGCGGATGGTCATCGCCAACATGCCGCCTTTGGGTTGCAGCAGGCGCCCGGTGCGCGAACGACCGCCTTCGATGAAGTATTCGATCGAAAATCCGCCCGCGACCAACTGCGCGACGTATTCGGAGAATACCGCCGAGTACAGCGCGTTGCCGCGGAAGCTGCGACGCAGGAAGAACGCGCCGCCTTTGCGCAGCACGGTGCCGATCACCGGCAGATTCAGATTGATGCCCGCGGCGATATGCGGCGGCACGATGCCCTTGTTGTAAAGCAGATAACTCAGCAGCAAATAGTCCATGTGGCTGCGGTGACTCGGCACGTACACCACTTCGTGACCCGGCGCCGCTTCCTTGAGCTTGTCCAGGTGATGCACCAGCACGCCGCGGTAGATGCGGTTCCACACCGTCGTCAGCAGGAACGACGCCGAGCGCACCAGCGGCGGCGAGTAGTCGGCGGCGATTTCGTAGGCGTAGGCGTGGGCTTTTTTCCAGGCGTCCTCTTCCTTGATGGATTCGCGACGCGCGGTGTCGGCCATCGCCTGCCGCACCGGTTCGGCCGCCAGCACTTTGTCGATCAACAACCGACGCGTGGACAGGTCCGGGCCGATTACCGCTTCGCGGATGCGGTTGAAGTGCGTGCGCAGCACCCGCGAGAGTTTGCGTACCGTGCGCTCGGGCGGCAGACCCTCGTCGAGCACGCCGCGCACCGACACCGGCGTGGCGAACTTCACGGTGGTGTCGCGACCGTTGAGCAGAATCGACAGCACGCGACGGAAACGGCCGACGATCGTCCAGTTCTCGGAGAACAGCACCGAGAACCAACCGCTCTGCCGTTCGGGCGCGCGGCCGACGAAGATCGAGACCGGAACCAGACGCACGTCCAAACCGGGGTCGGCGCGATGCGCGTCCAACAGGCGCGCCAGCGATTCCGAATGCGATTTCGCCGGCGCCGGCGCTTTGCCCGCGGCGAGGTCCGCGGCCATGTTCAGCGCGCTGTTGGCGTTGCGGCGCGACAGCGCGACATAGGCGCGCTTGCGGCCCAGCGGGTCGCCGGCCACCGGCAACGGCCGCAGCGGCGAGGGCAAGCCCGCATTGCGACAGGCGCGGTCGAGAATCAACGCGTTCGATAGCCCGTAGCGTTCGAGCACGTAACAGACCGGGCGCGGATCGTCGGCCAGACCCTCGGGCAGCGATTCGATCCGCAGCTCGATCCAGGGTTCGATCAACTTGCCGAGCAGACCCGACCACCAGGGGCGGCGACCGCGCGGCACCGGAGCCGGCGGCGCGGCGGGAGGCGCGGGCGATGCGGCGATGGGCAGTTCGGCCTGTTGGGGCGGGGCTTCGAGCGTTTGTTCCGACGTCGGTGTGCCTGCGTCGTCGCGTGTCGTTTCGAGAGCCGGTTCGGTCGCCGCGGTGGTATCGGATATCGATGGTGCGGGCGCATCGTTCGCTTGTGTCGTATCCGACGAGGCGTCTTCCGAAGTCGGCGCGGCCGGGGCGACCGCATCCGCATCGACGGCGTGGGCATCAATCGCCGGCGCATCGACAGCAGGCGCATCGACAGCAGATGCATCGCTGGGCAGGGAAGGCGTATCCCCGTCTATGGCGGCATCGTCCGGGGCCGAGTCCGCGATCGTCGCGGGCATCGCCTCATCCTCGGCCACGGGCGCGTCGGGGACGGCCTCGGCAGGCGGCGGGTTCGTGTCGGCGGGCGGATCGCCCTCGAACAGCGGCAAAGTCGGTTGGGTCGGCATGGTCGCCGTCATTATGACGAAGTCGGCGCTGCGGTCTTCGGTTCCGCCGTCTTCGGAGCCGTCGTTTTCGGTTCCGTTGTCTTCAGAGCCGGCGGCGGGCCGATCGTCGGGTCGCCTTCCGGCGCGGCCGGCAGCGCCGCGGGGGCGGCCGCTTCGCGGGCGTGGCGCAGATGATCGCGCAGATACCAGCGCTGGCCGATCCGCTGCAACGCGATCACGGTGTCGATGCGCTGATTCCCCAGCGGATAGCGCACGCGGACGCGGGCGGTGTCGCCGTCCTGCGATTCCACGGTGACGGTGACTTGCTCGAAGCTGCGGTCCAAATCTAGGCCGTACTGCCCCAGCGCCGTCTTCAGACTGCCGAACACCGGCCCCAAGCGTCGCAGGCTGTCTTCCATCCCGTAGCGCTGGAAATCCTCCGGCTGCGCCAGACCGCTGCGTCGCGCGGCGGCGGTGAGCTGGGCGATGCTGCGCCGCGCCCGCTGCGGGTCGCCCAGTTTGGCGGTCTTTCCCCACTCGCTCAGGGCGCCGATCAATTGCGTGTAGTGCGCGCGTTCGTCCTCGCTGAACCCGGGGTCCTTCTGCACGAACTTCGTCCCGAACAGCCCCAGCGTCGCCGCCGCCGAGTGGATGTCGCGATTGGCGTTGGCGAACTGGCGGTCGAAGGCGCGGCGCAGCGTCGCCTCCGATTTGGGCGCGGCCAAGGCTTGCAGCATCGCCGGTGCGCGCTCGCCGAACGGCAATTCGTCCAGGGGCCAACGGCTGCGGTTCTCGCGCCAGGCCTGTTGCAAGGGCGCTTGCAACTCGGGTGGCGCCGCGGCGTGGGCGAAGGCGTTGAGATCGTTCGCGCGCAGATGCGCGGCCAACAGCAGCACCGCGGCCGCCGGTTCCGAAGCCGCGCCGATATCGCCGGGGCGATCGCGCCCGCAACCGCCGACGAACAACGCCGGCAGCAACAGCAGACAGCCGCAAAGTGCGGATCGGTAGCGCATGGTCCCCTTCGTCGCGCGGGCCGGTCCCGGCCCTCGGCCGGCGCATGGTTCCCATGCCCGGTCGAGCATCTTGGCCGGGGGGCGCCGAAGCGGCAAGGCCATGCCGCGTGACCGCGGACAAGAAAAAAGGAGGCGCAAGGCCTCCTTGAAGCCGGCTTACGCCGGAGAGCTACGGTTGTGGCAGGGTTCCGGCAAGCCGGATGGCGGGCAGATTAGCGCCGACCCGAAATTAATGCAACACTTCAACTAAAGCATTGTAAGTAACTGACTAAAAAAGAAAAATGAATCAGGGTTCCGCCCTGTCCAGGCGCTCGCGTTTGCGTTCCCGCCGTGTCTCCAAGGGTTCCGCCCAGGCG
>JAGNNB010000037.1 GCA_017990865.1 Lysobacteraceae bacterium | reverse complement strand
ACCCGCAGCGACCCGAACGACGAAGCGTCGTCGGTGATGCATGTCGCCGCGCCGATCATCGATCGCGATGCGCAGGGCAAGCCGAAGATCGTCGGCGTGTTGACCGTGGCGAAACCCAATCAGACCATCGCGCCGTTCATCGCGCGCAGCCAGAGCAAGATTCTGCGCTGGGGCGCGGTGTTGCTGGGGTCGGCGTTGGTGGTCGGTTTGTTCGCGGCGTGGTGGTTATCGCGGCAGCTCGGCGCGCTGAAGCGTTACGCGCATGGCGTCGCCGCGGGCGACCGCGCGACGCCGCCGGATGCCGCGGGCGAATTCGGCGACTTGGGCCGCGCCCTGGAAACCATGCGTCAGAAGCTCGAAGGCAAGCAATACGTCGAGCAATACGTGCATGCCTTGACCCACGAATTGAAAAGCCCGCTGGCGGCGATTCGCGGCAGCGCAGAGTTGCTGGAAACCGACGCGCAGGCGTCGGCCGGCATCGACACCGATGCTTCGGTCGCTCCGGGCACGGCGATGCCCGCCGCCGACCGCGCCCGTTTCGTCGCCACCATTCGGGCGCAAAGCGAACGCATGGCGGAGATGATCGATAAGTTGCTCGCGCTCGCGGCGGTCGAACACCGTCAGCGCATCGAACAACCGCAACGCATCGATCCGATCGCGCTCGTGCAGGACGCGGCGACGCAGGCCGCTGCGAAATTCGCGCAGAAGTCGTTGCGTATGCGCATCGACGACGCATCGGACGGCGCGGCGATCGTCGGCGATGCGTTCCTGCTGCGGCAGTCCTTGCTCAATTTGTTCGAGAACGCAGCGGATTTCGCGCCCGCCGAGAGCGAAATCGAGGTTCGCGTGTCGCGTTCGGCCTCCACCTTGCGCATCGATGTGGCCGACCGCGGCCCCGGCGTACCGGATTACGCGCTGGGTCGGGTGTTCGAGCGCTTTTACTCGTTGCCGCGGCCCCAAGGCGGCAGCCGCAGTAGCGGTTTGGGGCTGTGTTTCGTCAGCGAAGCGGCGGAATTGCACGGCGGACGCGTGGAATTGACCAATCGCGAAGGCGGCGGAGCGACGGCGGCGTTGATTTTGCCGCTGGCGTAGGCCCAGTCGACGTCCTGCGTGGCGCGGTTCCGA
Source organism: Lysobacteraceae bacterium (assembly GCA_017990865.1). Classification (GTDB taxonomy): domain Bacteria; phylum Pseudomonadota; class Gammaproteobacteria; order Xanthomonadales; family Xanthomonadaceae; genus Lysobacter_I. Next base: position 12,086 of record JAGNNB010000037.1, on the reverse strand, counting down.
CCTTACTTCACCTTCGCTTCACCGAGCCGACATCGCCGCCCCGCACGTCGCGCCGAGACTGTCGTCGTCCCAACCGAGGAAGACAGCATGAAACTGATTTTGAAAGCGCTGATGGTGTTCGGCTTGACGGTCGCCATCCTGGTGCCGCTGCTGATGATCCGTGGCATCATCCAAGAGCGACAAACGTACCGCCAGCAGGCCGTGCAGGCGATCGCGCAGACCTCCGCGGGCGCGCAATCGATCGCCGCGCCGGTGTTGGTCGTGACCTATACCGATCTGGTCGATGAAGCGGTGAAGAACGATCGCGGCGAGACGATCCGCATCGTGAAGCAGGAAGTGCCCGGCCGCTGGGTGTTCTTCCCGCAAACCCTCGATATGCGCGGAAAAATCCTGCCGCAAAGCAAATTCCTCGGCATCCACGAAGTTCGCACCTACGAACTCGAGGGCAAGATTTCGGCGCAATTCAAGGCGGAGATTCCCAACGACGATACGCCCGCATCGCCGCGTACGATCGGCGCCGCTTATTTGAATTACGGTTTCGCCGACGTGAAGGGCCTGCGTGGGCTGCCGAAGCTGCGGCTCGACGGCCGCGAACAGAAATTGGATCGCGGGCTCGGCGGCCGCGACGGCACCGGCTTGCATGCGGCCCTCGTCGCGCCCGCGCCGGGCACGACACTGAGCTACCAGACGGCCCTCGATTTCGAGTTGGAAGGCACCGAAGCGCTGGCGATCATGCCGTTGGCGCAGCGCAATACCATCGAACTGATCTCGTCGTGGCGCCACCCGCAGTTCAATGGTTCGTTCACCGCCAGCGAAAAATCCATCGACGACAAGGGATTCCGCGCGCTGTGGGAAGTCTCGTCGTTGGCCAGCAACGCGCAGGCGCAATATCTCGCCGGCAAATCGTTGGAGCCCGCAGTGATCGGTCTGTCCTCGAGCTACGGCGCGGGCCAAGGCAGCGAAGTCGATGTGGTCAGCGTCTCGCTGGTCGATCCGGTCAACATCTACTCGCAGGCCGATCGCGCCAGCAAATACGGCATTCTGTTCGTATTGTTGACCTTCGTCGGCTTCTTCATGTTCGAGTTGATCAAGCAACTGCGCATCCACCCGATCCAGTACGGCTTGGTCGGTCTGGCGCTCGCGATCTTCTTCCTGCTGCTGGTCGCGCTGTCCGAGCGCATCGCTTTCGGTCAAGCCTATTTGATCGCAAGCGCCGCCTGTATCGGTCTGCTCGGCTTCTACGTCAGTCATGTGTTGGGTTCGTGGCCGCGAGGCCTGGGGTTCGCCACGATGATCGCCACGCTCTACGCCGCGCTCTACGGCTTGCTGATCTCCGAAGATAACGCGATGGTGATGGGCGCCGGTCTATTGTTCGCGATCCTGGCCACGATCATGGTGGTGACCCGCAAGGTCGACTGGTACAAGGTCGGCGCGAGCGTCGCTCCGCCGCCGGTGCCGCGCGCGCCGCAGTCGGTGGTACTGCAACCGTCCGACGCCGCATCGTCCGCGCCCTCGATCTGACCCGTTCGCTTCGGCCTGCGTCGATTCCTCCCCGATCGACCGACAGCGCCACGCCGCCGCAGAGCCTCTGCGGCGGCGTTTTTCGTTCGCGCTGTCCGCTTTGGCGCAGAACCGCACTCTGACGGCGCGCCCGGTCCCCGCTAGAATCGCTTATCGACATCGGCCAAAGACGACGCAGGAGCGAAACGATCCCATGTCCTTATTGGATGTTCGACGGTGTTCGGGACAAGCCATCGCACCGTATCTCGATGAGGTCGCGGCGCTGCGGATTGCGGTGTTCCGCGAATGGCCGTATCTGTACGACGGCGACCGCGATTACGAGCGCGACTATCTCGCGGTTTACGCGGCATCGCCCGACAGCGTCTGCGTGCTCGCTTTCGACGCAGGACGCATCGTCGGCGCCTCCACCGGCCTGCCGCTGAGCGACGATCAAGCGGCGTTCCAACAGCCGTTCCGCGAGCGCGGCGAAGAGGTATCGCGCATCTTCTATTTCGGCGAATCGGTGTTGCTGCCGGCGTATCGCGGACGCGGCCTCGGGCATGCGTTTTTCGACCATCGGGAAGCGCATGCACGCGCGCTGAAGCGATTCGACATCGCGGCGTTCTGCGCGGTAGATCGCGATGCCAACGATCCGCGCCGTCCGGCCGAGCATCGCGGCAACGAGGCGTTCTGGACCAAGCGCGGCTACGCGCGCCGCGATGGCATGACTATGCATCTGGACTGGAACGAAATCGGCCGCGGCGAACTTTCGCATACGCTGACGTTTTGGACGCGGGCACTGCAGGAGGATTCGAACGCATGAAGATCGCCGTCGCCAAATATCCCATCGGCGCGCCGCCGCATTTCGACGATTTCGCGGAACACCAGCGGCGTTGTCTCGCCACGGCCGCCGATGCCGGCGCGCGCATCGCGGTGCTGCCGGAATATCTGTCCTTGGAGCTGGCGTCGTCGTTTTCGCCGGACGTCGGCGGCGATCTGCACGCCTCGCTCGCTGCGCTGCAGCCGTTGCGCGCGGCGTGGCTCGATCTGTTCGCCAGTCTCGCGCGCGATAGCGGGCTTTGGTTGGTCGCCGGCACGTTCTTGCTCGATGTCTGCGGCGGCCGCTACCGCAACCGCGCCGATCTGTTCGCGCCGGATGGGCGTTATGCCTTTCAGGACAAACTGCAGCTCACCGGTTTCGAGAAAAAAACCGGGGTCATCGACGGCGGCGATGCGTTGAATGTGTTCGATCTCGACGGGCTTCGCGTCGGCATTGCGATTTGCTACGACATCGAATTTCCGCTGCCGGTGCGCGCGCAGTGGGAGGCCGGCGCGCGCGCGTTGCTCGTGCCCAGTTGCACCGACACCCCCGCGGGCGAGACGCGCGTACGCGTCGGTTGTCTCGCGCGCGCGTTGGAGAATCGCTGCTTCGTCGCGCAGTCGGTGACGGCGGGCGAAGCGCCGTCGAACCCCGCACTCGATCTCAACACCGGCGAAGCGACGCTCTACGCGCCGATGGACGTCGGTTTTCCGGCTGACGGCGTGCTGGCGTCGTCGTCGGGCATCGGCGAAACCGACACGATTTGGACCTTGGCCGAGATCGACATCGCGCGGCTGGACGCGAGCCGCGACGGTGCGCAAGTGGCCAACGACCGCGATTGGCGCGGACAGTCGGCACCGAAGATCGCGCGTGCGTATCTGCGGGATTGGTCGCGGCGATAAGGCGTTCGCATGCGATTTTCGACCGCACTCAGAGCGCGATGAGGATCAAATCGCGCGCCCAGAACGAACCGAGTGCGAGCGCGGAACCGATACCCGTGGCCGCCAGGACATCGCTTGGGTAGTGTAAGCCCAGCACGACGCGCGAGGCGGCGATGCTGAGCACGAACGGCACGAGCAGCCAAGCGGCCATCGGCGCGTAACCGATAGCGACGATGCCGAACGCGACCGCATGCAGGGTATGGCCCGACGGGAAACTGAATTCGTCCAGCGGCGCGACCCAGGCGCGGATACGTACATCCGATGCGCAAGGGCGCGGTCGGCGCGTCCAGCGTTTCAGCGTCTTGTACAACGTCACGGCGAGCAAACCGATCGCGGCCAGATGCAGCGTGGCGAGCAAGCCGTCGAGGCCGCGCAGCGCGACCGGCGCGAAGATCAGCGCGTACCACAGCGGCCCGTCGCCGAGTTTGCTGACGACGGAAAAATAACGGCGAATCGCGTCGCTCGCACACAGCGCGTTCGCGCGCAGGCACCAGTCGGCGTCGTTCGCGCGCAGTCTATGCGGCAGAGGCATACCGTTCATGGGTTCGTCTCGTTTGTCCGAGCGTGGAGAGGATGCGGTCGAAATCCGCGGCGACCTGCGACGGTTCGAGCGCGACCACCGACTCGCGCGCGGCTGCGCGCATGCGGCTGCGCAGGGCCGTATCGTCGGCGATCTTCATCGCCGCGCCGACGAACGCGGTGGCGTTGGTTCGCGCATCGCTCGACTCGGCGATGGCGGCGCCGTTTTCGCCGCTGCGCAGGCGTTCGCGCGCGGCGCCGTAGTCGAACGCGACCGTCGGCACGCCGCTGGCCAGCGCTTCGAGGGTGACGTTGCCATAGGTTTCCGACAGGCTTGGAAACAGAAAGAGGTCTGCGCTGGCGAAATGGCGGCCAAGCGCTTGTTCGCGCTGAATGCCGCAGAACACGAAATCCGGGTTCTCGCGTTCGATCCGCGCGCGCTCCGGACCATCGCCGACCCACACGAAACACGCGGTCGGATGCCGCGCATTGATCTCGCGAAAGCTTCGGATCGCGAGGTCGAGATTCTTCTCCGCCGCGATCCGGCCCAAATGGATCACGGCCAAATCGTGTTCGCCCAATCCCCATTGCGCGCGTAAAGCGGCGTCTCGCCGTTCTGGGCGGAACAGATCGGTATCGACCGCGCGCGCCAAGCGCAGGACATGGGCGAAGCCGTTGGCTTCGAGAAAATCGCGAAGTTCCACCGTCGGGACTAGCGTGGCGTCCGCGAGATTATGGAAATGCCGCATCCAACGCAGCGCCGTGCCCTGCAGGAAGGGCACGCCGTAGTCGCGCATGTAGTCGTCGAAACGCGTGTGGAAGCCGCTGGCCGTCGGGATTCCCAACTTGCGCGCGGCCCGCAGCGCGGCCCAACCCAATGGGCCTTCCGTGGCCACATAGATCGCATCCGGGCGTTGGCTTCTCCATATCGCTTGGAGTCGGCGCGCGGCGGGCAGACCGAAACGCAGGCCGGGGTAGCGCGGCAACGGAAGACTCGGCATCAAGTGCTCGCGACGCTCGGTTGTCCGCTCGTCCCGCTGCCGTGGGCGGATCACCGTGGTGTCGTGGCCGCGATCGATCAGCCCCTGTTCGAGACTTTGTACGGTCAGCGCGACACCGTTGACATCCGGCGGATAGGTCTCGCTGACGATGGCGTAACGCATGACGGTCTCCGGTTTCGCGAAGACTGAACGTATGCGGTGAAAAGTCGATGACCGAAGAGTGACGAAAGCATGACGTGCGTCATGGGCCGCGCGCGAGCTTGTTCGTTGGAAGGCGAGTGCTTTATGGAAAAGCCGCGTTGGTCGCAGTCATCGATAGCGCTCACCGAGCGCATACTTTGGTCGGCGGCTCAGGATCGACGATTAGCGATCGACGACCAATTCGACGCCGAGCCCTGCAATGCCTTCGGGCTCGTGTTCGATATCCGTGCGCAGCAGCGGGCGCTCATCCAGCCAGGATTTCGGCAGCGACAACGACAAGACGTTGCCGACGACACGCACGTCGAGCTGCGGAATCGATTCGGCTTCGTGCGAGCGATGCAGCAGCACCGCGATTCTCAACAACGCGGCGGTGCGCTTGGCGCCGGCAAGCAATCGATCAGGCAGGGCATCCAACGATTTATTGGACACGTTGCGACGATGATTACGCACCAGCGCCGCCAGGAACAACTGCTCTTGCCGAGTGAAGCCGGCGATATCCGAGTGTTCGATGACGTAGGCGCCGTGCACGTGATATTGACTGTGCGCGATGGCGAGGCCCAGTTCGTGCAAACGCGCGGCCCAGCCGAGCATGAGTTGTTCGTCGGCGCCGAGATTCCAGCGATCCGCTGTGCGTTCGAACAGGCGCATCGCGGTCGCTTCCACGCGCGCGGCCTGGGCGCGATCGATGCCGTAACGCTGCATCATCGCATCCACCGAAATTTCGCGCGGGTCGTCGGCGCCGCCGCGGCCCAACATGTCGTAGAGCACGCCCTCGCGCATCGCGGCTTTGCTCACCATCATGCGCTTGAGCCCCAGTGTTTCGAACGCCGCCTCCAGCACCAATACGCCGCCGGCGATGATCGGCCGACGGTCGTCGGGCAGACCGGGCAGGTCGATGTTTTCGATCCGATCGGCCGCCAACAAGCGATCGCGCACGATCGGCAGAGCCTCGTCCGTCACCGCGCCTTTGGTGAGTTTCATCGCGGCGCAGATATCGCCGATCGCCTTGTTGGTGCCCGACGAGCCGATGGCTTCCTGCCAACCGAGCGTGCGATACAGTCCGGCGAATTGTTGGAATTCCGCCTCGATTTCGCTCAGCGCTTCTTTCCAGCGCTTTTTCGATAATTTTCCGTTAGCGAAGAAGCGCCGCGTGCTGGCGACGCAGCCCACTTGCAGGCTTTCGCGTTCGATAGTGTCGAAGCCCGAGCCGATGATGCACTCGGTCGAGCCGCCGCCGATGTCGATCACCAGCCGGCGTTGCATCGGCTTGGGCGGTTGCGCCTGCGCGATGCCGTTATAGATCAGTCGCGCTTCTTCGCGGCCGGACACCACTTCGATCGCGTGTCCGAGCGCCGCTTCGCCGGCGGCGAGAAACGCGCGCGGTTCGCGCAAGGCGCGGACGGTATTGGTGGCGATCGCGCGAACGCGGTGCGACGGCAGATCGCGAATACGCTCGCCGAAGCGCGAGAGGCAGTCTAGTGCGCGGCGTCGCGCGGCGTCGCTCAAGCCGCCTTGGCCATCCAGGCCTTCGGCGAGGCGCACGGTTTCGCGCAGGCGGTCGATGATGCGCAATTGCCCCAGCACCATCTGCGCGACGACCATGTGAAAACTATTCGAGCCCAAGTCGATCGCAGCGATCGACTCGCCTTCCTGCAGGGGCGTCGAAGTATGGGGCATGAGACGGGCGATCCGTGACGGAGTGGGGCGGCGCGGCAGGGCGCAGACTACCAGAAAACGCCCATCGCGATTCTGCCCGGGCCCGTCGCGCGGGTCGTCTACCGCGACGCGCTAACGGGGACGCGTCGTCGTACTGTGCGCTTCAGCCGCAAAGTTTCGCCAGCAGCGCCGATTGCGCGGAATGCGGCATCGCGTCCTCGGCCGGCTCGACCCGCACGTAGCGGCCATCCGACAGCAGTTCCCAGGCGCTGAAGTTGTCGGCGAGGTAGTTGTCCAGCACTTCGTCCTTCACGCGATCCGCCAGCGCGGGATCGAGCACCGGAAAGCCGGTTTCGACCCGGCGCAGCAGATTGCGTTCCAACCAATCCGCGCTGGAGCAGAACAATTCTGGCGCACCGTCGTTCGCGAACCACCACGCGCGGCTGTGTTCGAGGAAGCGTCCGACGATCGAACGCACGCGGATATTCTCGGAAATACCGGGCATGCCCGGACGTAGCGTGCACGCGCCGCGCACGATCAGATCGATGCTCACGCCCGCTTGCGAGGCGGCGTAAAGGGCGCGGATCACCTGCGGTTCGTTCAGCGCGTTCATCTTCGCGATGATCCGCGCGGGTTTGCCTTGGCTCGCATGCTTCGCTTCGCGCTCGATCCGCGCGATCACGCCGGGATGCAACGTGAAAGGCGATTGCAGCAGTCGCTTGAGTTTGGTCGCTTGGGCGAGTCCGGAGAGTTGCTGGAAGATCAAATGCACGTCTTCGCCGATGTCCGGGTCGGCGGTGATCAAACCGCAGTCGGTGTACGCGCGTGCGGTGCCGGCGTGGTAGTTGCCGGTGCTCAAGTGCGTGTAGCGGCGCAGTTTTCGGCCTTCGCGACGCACGATCAGCAGCATCTTGGCGTGGGTTTTGTAGCCGACCACACCGTACACCACTTGCACGCCGGCTTCCTGCAAGCGGTCCGCGAAACTCAGATTCGCTTCTTCGTCGAAGCGCGCGCGCAATTCGATCACCACCGTCACGTCCTTGCCGTTGCGGGCGGCTTGGATCAGATGCTCCACGATCGGCGAATCCTTGCCGGCGCGGTAAAGCGTTTGTTTGATCGCCAGTGCGTTCGGATCTTCGGCCGCTTGCTTGATCAGTTCCAGCACCGGCGTGAACGCATCGAACGGGTGGTGCAAAAGAATGTCGCCCGCCGCGACGGTATCGAAAATGGTTTCGACTTCGGGCAGTTGGCGCGGGTGATACGGCGGGAATTTCAGCTCCGGGCGCTGCACCATGTCGTAGATTTGCGCCGCACGATTCAGATTCACCGGGCCTTTGATGCGATAGACCGCGTTTTCCGGCAGTTCGAAATTCTCCAACAGCGTGCGCACGATCGGTTTCGGGCAATCGGAGGCGATCTCCAAGCGCATCGCGCGCAAATAACCGCGACCGGCCAGTTCGTCGCGCAGCGCCAGCGCGAGATTTTCCACTTCATCTTCGTCGACGATCAGTTCGGAATTGCGGGTTACGCGGAACTGATACGCGCCCTTGACTTCCATGCCCGGGAACAATTCCTCGACGAATGCCGACAGCACGGCGGAGAGGAATACGAAATCGTGCTCGCCGCCGGAGACTTTCTGCGGCAATTGGATGATCCGAGACAGCGAGCGGGGCGCGCGCACGATCGCCAAATGCCCGGTGCGCCCGAATGCGTCCTTGCCTTTGAGCACGACGACGATATTCAGCGATTTGTTGAGGATTTTCGGGAACGGATGGGAAGGATCGAGGCCCAGCGGCGACAGCACCGGCATCACTTCGTCGCGGAAATACGCGCGCAGCCAACGCATGTGCCGTGCGTTCCAATGCTGACGGTGCAGCACGCGCACGCCGACATCGCTCAAGGCCGGGCGCAGCACATCGTTCCAGCAATCGTATTGCGCTTCGACCAATTGCGCTGCGCGTTGGTGGATCTGCTTGAGCAGCAGCGGATGCGGAATGCCGTCCGCGGCCGGCGGCACGCCGAATTCCTGCGCTTGGCGCACGGTCGCGGCGCGGATCTCGAAGAATTCGTCGAGGTTGGTGCAGGAAATGCACAAATACCGCAGACGTTCCAACAGCGGCACCGTCGGATCCTGCGCTTGCGCCAGAACCCGGAAATTGAAATCGAGCTGCGAGAGTTCGCGATTGAGGTACAACGCCGGGTCGCGCAATGCATCGTGATCGCGCTTGCGCTCGGAGTCTTTGCCCACCGACGGGCTTTCGTTCGAGCGCGCGGCGGGACGGCGTTTATCGGTCATTCGCGAGAGTTCCGTGAGAGCGACGCGCTTCGCCGACGGGCGGGCCGTCGAAGTCGTCCAGGGTTCGGCTGCGGACGCGCTCGCGCCCGAAATGGCAGGAAAAACGGCTGCCGCGACCGACTTCGCTGTCGATCTCCAGCCGCGCCTGATGCAGATTCAGCACGTGCTTGACGATCGACAGGCCGAGCCCGGTGCCGCCGCTTTCGCGCGAGCGGCTGGTGGAGACGCGGTAGAAACGTTCGGTGATGCGCGGCAGATGCGACGCGGGAATGCCGTAGCCGGTGTCTTCCACCGACAGCGTCGCGCCTTCGTCGGCGTCGCGTTCGAAGCGGATCGCGATGCGGCCGCCCGCGGGCGTGTAGCGGGTCGCGTTGCTGACCAGGTTCGAGAACGCGCTGTGCAGTTCCTTCACCGAGCCCCAGAGATCGACGCCCGCCGTGTCTTCGATCGAGACGACATGACGCTGCTTGCTCAATGCCCGCGCTTCGCGTTCGAGCGTCGCGAGCAACGGCGTCATCGCGACGTGCTCTTCCGGCAAAGCGTCTTGCGCTTCCAGTCGCGACAGCGTGAGCAGGTCTTCGACCAACTGCGTCATCCGCTGCGATTGACGCTGCATTTCGGTCAGCATCGGCGCCCATTCCGGCTGCTCGGCGGGATCGAGCATATCCAGGTAACCGTGGACGACCGTGAGCGGTGTGCGCAGTTCGTGCGAAACGTTCGCGACGAAATCGCGCCGCATTTGCTCCAGACGCATTAGTTTGCTGACGTCGCGCGCGACCAGCAGCCACAACTCGTCGGAATAGGGAATCAAACGCAGGCTCAGGCGCAGGTCCGTGCGCGCGGGCGAGACCACGTCGAGCAGCGGTTCGGCATAACGGCCGCCGCTGAGCCAATGCGCGATCGGCAGCGGCTGCAGCCTTTCGCCGAGGGGCGCACCGTGGTCGCGCGGGTGCTGCAGCCCCAACAGTGTGGTCGCCGCTTCGTTGAACCATTGGATGCGCTGGCTGTTGCGATCCACCAGCACCACGCCGTCGGGCAGCGCGGTGGCGATGGCGCGATAAGCGCGCAGCATCTCCACCAAACGCCGGTTGCGTCCGCGCAGTTCGTCCTGGCTGCGATGCAGCAGGCGGTCGAGCTCGTTCCAGATGCCATCGCCGTCCGGCGGGGCGACGCGTTGCCGCGCGGTCAAGCGCGACAGCACTTGCCGCAGTTTCCAGTAGTGCCAGATCAGCACGCCGATCGCCGCGATCGCCAGCGCCGGCCAAACTCGACCCACCGCCAAACCCAGCACGAGCGCGAGACCCATCGCCAGCGCGAGCTGCGTCAGGGTGTTGCGCCATGCGGTGCGGGTGTCGTTCGCCATCGGCTGAGTCTATGCAATTACGGCGACGATGATCCAATCGCCGATGCCCGCATCGTTACGAACGCCGCGTCGGTTCAGACCGTGGCCGAGAAACGGTAGCCGGCGCCGCGGACGGTCTGCACCATCGCTTCCAGGCGCACCGGTTCCAGCGCTTTGCGCAAACGGCGGATATGCACGTCGACCGTGCGTTCCTCGACGTAGACGTTGCCGCCCCAGACGTGATCAAGCACCTGCGTGCGGGTATAGACCCGATCGGCATGGGTCATGAAAAAGTGCAGCAGGCGGTATTCGGTCGGACCGATCTGGATCTGCTGGTCGCCCGCGAAGACCCGGTGCGAGGCGCCGTCGATGCGCAGGGCGCCGACTTGGACGCTGCCGTCCTCGTCGTCTTCGCGCGAGCGGCGCAGCACCGCGCGGATGCGCGCCAGCAATTCGCGGGCCGAGAAGGGTTTGACCACGTAATCGTCGACCCCGGCCTCCAGCCCGCCGACGCGGTCGTTCTCTTCCCCGCGCGCGGTGAGCATGATGATCGGGATATCGCGCGTGAGGCTATCGCGCCGCCAGCGCCGGGCCAGTTCCAGCCCGCTGGTGCCGGGCAGCATCCAGTCGAGCAGGATCAAGTCCGGCACCCGGTCGGCGATCGCCGCCTGCGCTTCCATCGCGTCGCCGGCGTGGATGGGGGCGTATTCGCCCTTGCGCAGGGCGAACGCGACCATCTCGCGAATCGCGGGTTCGTCGTCGACGATCAGAATGTGTTTTTGCATGAGGCGGGGCTCGACCGGAGACGCGTCCGTTACGCCGAGAGTAGACGACATTTTTGTGACCGAACGATGACCGCGTCGACGGAGCCACGCGGGGCGGTCGCGCAAGGGTTTCGGTCGGACTTCTAGAGGGCTTCGAAAAGACCTCGACTAGGCTTCGATCGCGTCCGCCACCTGCGGATGCAGCGCGGCCAAGCCGCGATCGAACGTCGCCAGACGTCCGCCGCGATGTCGCGCGAGCGCCGCCAGATACGCGTCCGTGACCTGTCGATGGCCCAGCACGCCGGTCCACGCGATCTCGGGGTAGCCCAGATCGTCGGCCCAAAACGCGTGTCGCGGGTGCCGACAAAGCTGCTGCAGCACGGCGACTGCGCCGGACGCATCGTCCACGGCGCCGAAGCGCAGCAGCAAACGGATCAGCGTGCCTTGCGTGATCGGACAGGTCGCGAATCCGCCGTTGTGCGCCGCGAACCACCGGGTCGCGGCCGAATGATGGACGTGCGAGCGGTCGATCAACGCCACCAGGACGTTGCCGTCGAGCAAATAGGCGATGTCCGGAGCGCTCAAGATTCGTCGTCCAGGGCGCGGACATCGTCCTCCGTGATCGGTTGTTTGGACGCCACCACGGGCAGCCCGGTCGCCGGATGCAGGCTGTAGACCGCATGCGCCTCGGCGACGCGATTCGCCGGCTCGGCCGTCGATGCCAATCCGAGGCGTAACAATTCCGCCACGGTCTGGCCGAGACTGCGCCCGGTATGCCGGGCGAGGCTGGTCACGATCCGATGCAGGTCGTCGGGGAGGTCGATGGTCGTTCGCATCGTCGCATCGTGATGCGGTGATGCGACGATGTCAAGCGACGCGCAACCAGTCGCAGGCGTTCGCCGGAAGGGTCTTCGTCCGGCCCAGGTTTCGAATCAACGCCGCTTGAGTTCGTCGTCGCGCACGCCCTGCCGATGGAGTTCCAGTACGGTCGGCGTGATCGCGGCGATGCGCGCTTCGATGCGGGCGCGAGAGTAGTAGTCCAGGTC
>JAGNNB010000036.1 GCA_017990865.1 Lysobacteraceae bacterium | reverse complement strand
GTCCGCGCCCTGCGCCCGGGGTCGGGCTTGATTCCCGAACGGTTCGCCGCGATCTTCGGCGTTCGCGGCCCTTCCCGCCTCACTGCCTCGCCCACACCATGACCGCCACCGACCCGAATCCCTCGCTGCGCGCCGCCGCGCGCCGCTCGAAAGCCCCCCTGCTGCTGGCCCTGACCGCGGCCGCCGCGTTCGGCAGCTTCACAGCGAGCTGGCTGCGCGACACCCTGGACAAGCCGGTCGAGGCCGCGCCCAACGTGCCGACGACAACCGCGCCGATCGTGGCGACCTTGCCGCAGGCCGTCGATGGCGAGGCCATGCCCTCGCTGGCGCCGATGCTGCAGAAAGTCACGCCGGCGGTGGTCAGCGTCCACAGCAAGCAGCGGATCCGGGTCAGCCCCTTCGCCGATCCGTTCTTCCGCCAGATGTTTCCGGAGATGACCCAGGACCGGATCAACGAATCCCTGGGTTCGGGCGTGATCGTCGACGCCCAGCGCGGGCTGGTGCTGACCAACCATCATGTGATCGAAGGCGCCGACGACGTGTCGGTGACGCTCAACGACGGCCGCACGCTGAAAGCCGAGTTCATCGGCTCCGACGCCGACACCGACGTGGCACTGATGCGGATTCCGGCGGAAAAACTCACCGCGCTGGCGCTGGCCGATTCCGACCGCCTGCGGGTCGGCGATTTCGTGGTCGCGGTGGGCAATCCGTTCGGCTTCGCGCAGACCGTCACCTCCGGCATCGTTTCGGCGGTGAATCGCAGCAATTTGCCCGGTGCGGGCTTCCAGAACTTCATCCAGACCGACGCTTCGATCAATCCGGGCAATTCCGGCGGCGCGCTGGTGAACCTGCGCGGCGAATTGGTCGGCGTGAACACCGCCAGCTTCAACAAATACGGCAGCGAGGCCGGCAATATCGGCTTGGGTTTCGCGATTCCCACCAATCTCGCGCGCAACGTGATGGAGCAGTTGCTGAGCAACGGCGGCGTGGTGCGCCGCGGCAGCTTGGGCATCGATACCCAGGACGTGACCCCGCAACTGATGCGAGGCCTGGGCCTGAGCGAAGCGCGGGGCGCGGTGGTGACTCAGGTGTATCCGGATTCGCCCGCCCTCGCCGCCGGCCTGCGCGTGGGCGACACCATCGTGACCGCCAACGGCCAGCGCATCGACAACAGCAACGCCTGGCGCAATTTCCAGGGCCTGCAGCCGGTCGACAGCGCGGTGACGCTGAGCGTGCTGCGCCAGGGCAAGCCGCTGTCGATCAAGGCGACGCTGCGCGAGCAGCCGCGTGCGATCGACGGCGCGACCATCGACCCGCGTCTGGCAGGCGCGCGTTTCGCCGAGTTGCCTGAATCGCTGCGCCGCCAGGGCGCGGCCGGCATCCTGGTGGAAGCGGTGGCGCACGGCAGCCGAGCGGCGCGCAGCGGTTTGGCGAAGGGCGATGTGATCATGCGCGCCAGCAGCGGCGAGTTCGCCGATCTGGGCGGTTTCCGCGCCAGTTTCGCCGAGCCCCCGCGCGATCTGATGCTGCGCGTCTGGCGCAACGGGCGTCAGGGCGACGCGTTGATGGAATGAGGTCTCGCGCCCCGCCTCGATCGAAGGCCTCGTGGCGAGGCGGGCGCGATCTCGCGATGTCGCGACCCAATATCGCGATCCAATATCGCAACCCATGTCGCGCCTGGGCGCGACCTATAATCGGGCCATGAACTTCGCCATCCGCGCCATCACGCTCGATCTGGACGATACCTTGTGGCCGTTCGCGCCGATCGGCGCGCGGATCGAGCGCACGCTGGACGATTGGTTGCGCGAACACAGCCCGCGCACCGCCGAGGTCTTTCCGATTCCGGCGATGCGCACGCTGCGCGATCGGGTGTTCGGCGCGCATCCGCATCTGCTGCACGATATGAGCGCATTGCGTCGGCTCACGCTGGAAACCGCGTTCGTCGAAAGCGGCGAGGACGCGGCGCGCACGCCCGCGCTGACCGACGCCGCGTACGAGGTATTTTTCGCCGAGCGCAATCGCGTGGAGTACTACCCCGATGCGCTGGAGGCGCTGCGTCGCATCAGCGCGCGGCTGCCGGTGTTGGCGTTGAGCAACGGCAACGCGGACCTCGAACGCATCGGCATCGATCATTTGTTCGTCGGTCAACTCGGCGCGCGCGAACACGGCGCGGCCAAACCCGAAACCAGCATTTTCCTCGCCGCCTGCGCGCGCCTCGGTTGCGCGCCGAACGAGGTGCTGCATGTCGGCGATCATGCCGTCATGGACGTACTCGGCGCCGCGCGCGCCGGTCTGCGCACGGTCTGGGTGCATCGCGACGACGCGCGCGCGCACCAACCGACGTGGCCTTACGAAACCGTTGCACCGGATCTGATCGTCCACGACCTCGCCGCGCTGGCCGATCGCATCGATCAGATTTTCGCCCCCGCCCGCATACCCGAGCCCACGCCATGAACGCCGCATCGGATTCCGCCGCTCTCAATTCCACCGCGCCCATCGCGCCCTATCGCCTGTGGTTGACCGATGCGAAAGGCTTCGACGCCTGGCTCGCGATGCAATCGGACGCCACGCAGCGCTGGCTCAAGGCACAACAGTTCACAGGCGCCGCCGGCAGCCACGCGCTGTTGCCCGGCGACGGCGGCATGGCCGGCGCCGTGCTGGGCGTGGGCGATGCGCACGATCCGTTCGCCTACGCGCATGCGCCGTTCGCGCTGCCGGTTGGCGACTGGCAGGTGTCGTACGGGCCTAACGGCGCGGCGCTCGACGCCGACACCGCCGCCGCGCTGCATTTGGGCTGGGGGTTGGGCAGTTATCGCTTCAGCCGCTATCGCACACCGGCGCGCGCGCCCGCGCGGCTCGTCGCCGACGGCCCCGATGCCGAAATCGATCCCGACACCGCCGCCGCGCTCGCCGCCTGCACACGCGTACGCGACTTGGTCAACACGCCGACCGAACATCTCGGCCCGGACGAATTGGAAGCGATCGCGCGCGAGATCGCGCAAACGCACGGCGCCGATGTCGACAGCGTGGTCGGCGACGATCTGCTGCGCCACAACTTCCCCGCCATCCACGCCGTCGGCCGCGCCTCGCATCGCGCGCCACGCCTGATCGTGCTGCGCTGGGGCCGCGATAGCGACCCGCTGCTGGCGCTGGTCGGCAAAGGCGTGTGCTTCGACACCGGCGGGCTCGATATCAAAGCCGCCGCCGGCATGCGCAACATGAAAAAGGACATGGGCGGCGCCGCGCACGCGCTGGCCTTGGCCGAATGGATCATGTCCCGCAAGCTGCCCGTGCGTTTGCTGCTGTTATTGCCGGCGGTGGAGAACGCGATCGGCCCGAACGCGTATCGCCCCGGCGAAGTCATCGCCACGCGCAAAGGCCTGAGCGTCGAAATCGACAACACCGATGCCGAAGGCCGCATCGTGTTGTGCGACGCGCTGACCTACGCGATCGAACATTCGCCGAAGCTGGTGCTCGACTTCGCCACGCTGACCGGCGCCGCGCGCATCGCGCTCGGCCCCGATCTGCCCGCGCTGTTCAGCAACGACGACACGGTGGCGAACGATTGGCTCGCCGCCGGCACGCGTTGTCGCGACCCGCTGTGGCGCATGCCGCTGTGGTCGCCGTATCTGCGTTATCTCAACAGCGGCATCGCCGACATCGCCAACGGCAGCTCGTCGTCGATGGCCGGCTGCGTCACCGCTGCGCTGTACCTGGAAAAATTCGTACCCGCCGAACAACCCTGGGCACATCTGGATGTCTACAGTTGGAACGATACCGACCGCCCCGGTCGCCCCGCCGGCGGCGAAGCCCAGGCGCTGCGCAGTTGTTTCGCGATGTTGAAGGCGCGCTTCGGGGGCTGAGGTCATGCGTTTTCGGCGCGCCGGTTCGCGTTGCCTACGGAACACAGCCGCGTTTTTCTGCGCGGCATTGATTTGCGGGTGCGCGCATCTGCCCACTGATTGCGAACGATGGTTCTGTCGCGATGCGGTGTACTTCATTGGGAAGAGCGATGATGTCGAGGACGTTCCGTCCCGAGCAAAGGCGGCGATGGGCGTCGAGCTTGGCCGCTTCGAGCAGGTCGATATTCTGAGGCGGCGGCATGGCCGCATCATGTTCAGACGCGAGATTCCCTACCATCCGGCTTTCATCGGCTGGGCTCCGGACGATGCCTTCGTTCGTCGCTCGGAATTCGCGGTACAGCATCGTTGGCCGCAACAGGAGACGATCGATTTCTGCAGCCCAGGTAGCGGTTGCTATCGTTTGGATGTGACGACCGACGGTCGATACGCACTGACCCGCACGCGCGGGCGTTACGACAACCTGTGCGAATTGCGCCCGTCGATCCAACCGTTCGCGGGCGAATGCACGATTTCCGGCTCGCTTCGTGTCGCCCGCGGCCACATCATGCTTACCCATGAAGACGGTTATCTCGAATTTTTTGCTCTGGATGCGGCAGGGACTTGGTGCTGGGTACGGGGCCGGGATCTTTACGGCCTCTGTCTGCCGACATCGGATGCATTGATCGACCCGTCCGCAGCCCCCACACTCTCGCCAACCGACCTCAGACATTGACCGCATGACGTCCGCCTATCGTCTCCGCATCATCGCTCTCGCAATCTCGCTATTCGCGTTGCTCTGCGGTGCTGTGTCTGCGCAATCGCAGCCCGCGCGCACCGCCGCGGTCGCCGCGAAAACGCCCGCCGCGCAGCGCACGGTGTTGGTGATGGGCGATTCGCTGTCGGCCGGTTATGGCTTGGCCGCGCATCAAGGCTGGGTTTCGCTCACCGCGACGAAGATCGCAAACGAAAAACCCGGTTGGCGCGTGGTCAACGCCAGCATCAGTGGCGAAACCACCGCCGGCGGCGCAGCGCGCATCGCCGCGGAACTCAAGCGCCACAAGCCGTCGGTGGTGGTGATCGAACTCGGCGGCAACGACGGCCTGCGCGGGCTGCCGCTGAAACAAACGCGCGAGAATCTCGACAAGATGATCCTCGCCGCGCAGAGCGCGAACGCGAAGGTGCTGCTGATCGGCATGCGCCTGCCGCCGAATTACGGTCCCGACTACACTCGCGGTTTCGAAAATGCGTTTCGTGACCTCGCGACGCAGCGCAAGACCGCGTTCGTGCCGTTTCTGTTGCAGCCGGTCGCGACCGATCGCAACGCGTTCCAGAACGATCAGATCCATCCCACCGCCGCCGCGCAACCCAAACTGCGCGATCACGTCTGGCCGGCGCTGTCGCCGTTGTTGAAGTAAGTCGTCGAACCAAGTCCGCCTTGCGGACAAGCGAGTGAGGCGAATCGTCGGAAGCCATGTCCGAAACGCAGCTCTTTCAATCGCTGTATTCGTCGTTCCGGCTAAGGCCGCAACCTCGCATTCGACGCTTACCATGAACGCTGGATCCCGGCGTTCGCCGGGATGACGACTGAGAAATGGCCGTTGTTCGCTTTTTTGTAGCGGCGTTCAGTTTCACGCGTCATGCGGCGAGTGTTTGCGAGCGTTCGCCTCGTCGAAAAATATGACGCTTGCCATCAACACTGGATTCCAGCGTTCGCCGGGATGACGACTTGGAAACGATCGTCGTTCGCTCCTTGTAACGGCGTTCAGTTTCACGCGTCATACGGCGAATCTTTTTAAGCGTTCGTCTCGTCGAAAAAATATTTCGCCTCTACTGCATCCGCCCTTCGCGCCGCTGCGTATCTATTCGTGTGCCGACCACCGACGCATCTTCCTCGCCCTCCCGAGCGTCGGGGGCCGGCCGCTCATCCCTTTGCAGCATCTTACGGAGACACACCCCATGAAATCCAAACTGCTCGTCGCGGCGCTCGCCGCCACCCTCGTCGTCGGCATCGCGAACGCCGGCGGCATGGCCAAGAACCCGATGGTCGGCGGCGCGGCGATGTTGCCGACGAAAGACATCGTCGATAACGCCGTGAACTCGAAAGATCACACCACGCTCGTCGCTGCGGTGAAAGCCGCGGGCCTCGTCGACACATTGAAAAGCCCGGGCCCGTTCACCGTGTTCGCGCCCACCAACGCCGCGTTCGCCGCGTTGCCCGCCGGCACGGTCGATACGCTGCTGAAGCCGGAAAACAAGGGCAAACTCACCACCGTATTGACCTACCACGTCGTATCCGGTCGCCTCGACGGCAAAGCCCTCATCGCCAAGATCGAAGCCGGCAAAGGCAAAGCGCAGTTGATCACCGTGCAAGGCGCGACGCTCACCGCCAAGCGCAAAGGCGATGCGATCATGGTGACCGATGCGAAAGGCAATGCCGCGAACGTCAGCATCGCCAACGTGTACCAGAAGAACGGCGTGATTCACGTCATCGATAAAGTGCTGATGCCGTAAACGCGAAAGGTATCGGATCGCGACAACGCAACGCGCGCGGGTGGCTTCGGCCGCCCGCGCGTCGTCGTGCGCGGCGTTTGATCGTCGAGCGCGCATTGCGCTCGACGAGACGCGAACCTCATTCGATCGCAACATCGCAAACCGATTCGCGAAACCTTCCAGCCTCCATCGCCCATCGGTGCGCACATACGTGCTCGTATATGTGCTCGCATACGTGCGCGTATGCGAGCGTGCCGCTCGTCGGCCCGACGAATGCGCGCGAAAAAGTGTTTGCTTTTCGTAAAAGACGGGTGTAACTTTCGCGCCCACAGCAAATCGCTGCCGTTTTTTCCTTTCCACAGAACTCACGTAGAACTCCATGATTTCCGCTCGTTTCGCCGCCAAATCGCTCGACATCTCGCGCCTGCAGCGCGATGCCGACGCGCGCGCGACATTCGACAAACGACAGGCATGCTTCGGGCGCAACTGCCCCGAACGCCTGCATTCGGGCAACGACTAACCACGACCGATTCCGTTCCGGAGATCGGCCGCCCCGATCTCCGAGGACCGCGAACGCCCTCGGATACCCATCCGGGGGCGTTTTTCTTTTCGCGTTCGCAAAGGAATTCCATGCACGCGCGCGGATATCCGCGTCGCGAACGGTTTCGCTCACGTGTTTTCCGCTCCGCAGCATCCAGCGCGAACGTCCGGACATCGAAGTCCGAGCGCGGGTCGTCGCTGTCGCGGATATCCGCCTGGAGGCGCGAAAGCGCTGCGCCGCGATGCTCGGTGCGGGTGGCGACGGGGAATGCGTGCGCATACGAATTGCCGGTTGTTCGCAGCCGGCAATGCGAAGCATCCATCGCACGTTTTCTTGCGGTATGGGTTTCTCGCCCATCCGGTGCGCGCGGCTCTGCCGTGGCGTATGTCCGAGGCGATGCGCGGGTGTTTCTCGATGACGGTAGCTCAGTCGGGTAGAGCAGCGAACTGAACCTTCGCGGGTCGCCGGTTCGATTCCGGCACGTCGTTTGTTTTGGACCGCCTATCGGTTAGGCACTGATTTTGGATATCAGCGTTGCGGGTTCGACTCCCGCTCCAAAAACCATGACCTGTCACGTCATGTCACCCCGGGACGCAAGTCCCGCCAACGGAAACGCCTCTTGCGGCGTGTTCGTCGCGACGCGCTACGGCGCATCGCGGCGGGAACGACGCAGCGGCGATGCCGCCGGATCCGCGTCCTCGATGCGCACGGATCGGCAACGGAAGCGTCGCGCGCAAAGCATCGCGTGCGACGACGAAGCGGCCGCTCCCGCGCGAAGCGCGCGCGGGTTCCGCGACCTCGGTGTCGGAGGCGTTTCCACCTTCTCTCTCGCATCGCGATTGCGATTTTTGATCTCGATTTCGATTGCGATGCGATCGAACCCGCGGCGACCGATTCCCCGCGCGGTGTTCTCATCCCATGCGAATCGGACCACCAGAGCCTTATCGAAAGGAGAACCCCCGATGTTCTGGAAAAAGAGGGTCGTGATCGGCGACGGCGAACGCGGCCTGGTGTATCGCGACCGCAGGTTCGAACGTGCGCTCGATCCCGGCGTTTACAAATTCAACGATCCGTTCGGTCGTTTGGAGATCGCCGTGCACAACGTCGCCAAGCCGGAATACGCCGGCAACGATGTCGACACGTTGATCTCTGCGCTCGGCGACAAACTCGACGCGCACTTCGTGCTCGGCGACGTCGGCACCGACGAAGTCGGTTTGGTGTCGAAGAGCGGCAAGCTCGAAGATCTCTTGCTCCCGGGTACGCGTCGTCTGTACTGGCGCGCGCCGGTACGCGTGGAGATCGAACGTTTGACGTTGCCGCAGGACCTCGAGGTCCGCGCGGACGTCGCCAAGCGTTTGCGTCAGCTCGGGGCGCTCGCGCGCGTCGCCGCGGTCGCGGATGTGCCCAGCGAATTCGTCGGCTTGCTGTTCGTCGACGGCCGTTTCGTGCGCACGCTCGACCCGGGCAGCTACGCCTTCTGGAACTTCCAGAAGAACGTGACGATCGATACCGTCGACTTGCGCGTGCAGGCGGTCGAAGTGGCCGGTCAGGAGCTGTTGACCCGCGACAAGGTGTCGTTGCGCGTGAACCTGGCCGCGAGCGTGCGCGTCGTCGATGCGGTCGCGTCGCGCACTAAGGTGGCGAAGTCCGGCGAGCAGGTCTACCGCGAGTTGCAGTACGGCTTGCGCAAAGCGGTCTCCGCCAAGACGCTCGACGAATTGCTCGGCGACAAGGCCTCGCTCGACGGCGATATCTTCGGCTACGTGCGCGGCAAGGCGGAAGCCTTCGGCGTCGAGGTGCTCGGCGTCGGCGTGAAGGACGTGATCCTGCCGGGCGAGATGCGCGAGATCCTCAACGGCGTGGTGCAGGCGGAGAAGTCGGCGCAGGCCAACGTCATCCGCCGTCGCGAGGAGGCGAACGCCGCGCGTTCCCTGCTCAACACCGCGAAATTGATCGACGAAAGCCCGGTGCTGATGCGTTTGAAGGAACTCGAAGCGCTGGAGAAGATCGTCGAGAAGATCGACAAACTCACCGTGTTCGGCGGCCTGGACGGCGTGCTGAAGCAGTTGGTGAATATCAAACCGTAACCCGCGCGGCCGGAAGGAACCGGTCGCGCACCTCTGAACTACCCAACCCGAACGCTTTCTCGAAAGCTTTCTCGAACAAGCGACTCGAACGAATTTCTTAAAGCGGAGCGTCACGCCATGCGCGCGGACATGTACAAAGTGATCGTCGAGCGGCCGCGCCGCAGCGGCGGCATGCGCGGAGAAGACTCCGCACCGATCGATTTGGACGATTCGCCGCGGCAGGAAGGTCTGCGTCGGCGCCATCGTTGCCGAAAAGACTTGAATGAGAATCTGGCGCCGCTGCGACGCTACTTGGCTTCGCAGGTCGGGCGGCCGTGGGACAAGGTGTTTTCGGACATCTGCGCCGGCATTGATCGTCGCAACACCGTGCAGCGGCATATCCACCAGCATTTGGAGGACTTCGTCGCGATTCGCGTTTACGACGTCGGCGGTGAGCTGCAGATCGACGGCCGTTGGCGCGGGCACGTTCCGCTGGCGAACTGCTGGACGCCCGAGTTCTACGTCCATCCTCGTCACGGCTTGCTGTGCGTCAACGAAGGCAGGATTCGAGCCCGGCGCGACTACGACCGGGAACGGCACGCTCATCTTCGCGCGACGCGCGAAGGCGCACGCGAGGATCGCCGGATTCTCGGCGAGAACACGCAACTGCATCGCATCGCTGGCGTCTGGTATCGGGTCGAGTTGTCCGCGATCACGAACGAAGCGATGCTTGAGCTGCGCATCGACGCATTACGAAAACTGCCGGTGGATCGTTGTCCCCGCCAATACGCGACGAAAGGCATCGCCAGCAGCGACGATCTGTTCGGCAACCCGAATGTCTACGCCCGCAGCAAGCGCCAACTCAGCTCGCACGAGCTGCGGCAGCACGGCCTTTTCAACGACGATGCGTGATGCGATGGCGGCGTTTCGACGCCTATTCGCTTTCACTCATCGCTTTCACTCATCGCTTACACTTCGAAACTCGCGTCGCCCGCATTCGGGCCGCGCATGGAACCCCGCCATGAACGCATCCTTCCAACTTCTTCACGCCGAAGACAGCCTCGTCCCGATCAAGGGCTGGGTGGACGGCGTGCCGCTCGAGCCCGAGGCGCGCCGGCAATTGCAGAACATCGCGGCCATCCCGTTCGTCGGACCTTGGGTCGCGGTGATGCCCGACGTGCATTTGGGCAAGGGCGCGACCGTCGGTTCGGTGATTCCGACCCGCGGCGCGATCATCCCGGCCGCGGTGGGCGTGGATATCGGCTGCGGCATGGCCGCGGTGCGCACCACGCTGCGCGCGGACGATCTGCCCGACAGCCTGGCGCTATTGCGCAATTCGATCGAGCGCAGCGTGCCGGTGGGCAACGGCGGCGGCGGCGATCACCGCAAGCTGCCCGACAGCATCGAAACCCGATTGGCGCAGTCGGGACTGGTCGCGCGGCTCGATGCGATCAAGGCCAAGCACCGCAAGATCCGCACCGACAAGATCGACAAGCAGATCGGCACGCTCGGCGGCGGCAATCACTTCATCGAAATCTGCCTCGACGAAAGCGATACGGTGTGGGCGATGCTGCACTCCGGCTCGCGCGGCACCGGCAATTTGATCGGCAGCTATTTCATCGAACGCGCGCGCGAAGAACTCGGTCGCCGCACCTTGGGTTTCCATGTGCCCGATCGCGATCTGGCGTTCTTCATGGAAGGCGAAGCGCTGTTCGACGATTACGTGGAGGCGGTGTCGTGGGCGCAGGACTACGCGCGCGCCAATCGCGAGGCGATGATGGCGCGGGTGCTGCACGAAATGCGCCAGCGCCTGCCCAAGTTCCAGTTGGACAAGACTGCGGTGAACTGCCACCACAACTATGTGCAGCGCGAAGAGCATTTCGGGCAGTCGTTGCTGGTGACCCGCAAGGGCGCGGTCAGCGCGCGCGAGGGCGAACTCGGGATCATCCCCGGCAGCATGGGCGCGAAGAGTTATATCGTGCGCGGCAAGGGCAACCCCGAGAGTTTCTGCAGTTGCAGCCACGGCGCCGGCCGCAAGATGAGCCGCACCGCGGCGAAGCAGCAGATCACGCTGAAGCAGCACCGCGAGGCGACCGCGCACGTCGAATGCCGCAAGGACCCGGGCGTCATCGACGAATCGCCAGCCGCGTACAAGGACATCGACGCGGTGATGGCGGCGCAGCGGGATTTGGTGGAAGTCGTCCACACCTTGCGGCAGGTGGTGTGCATCAAGGGCTGAGGACCAACGTTTGCGAGGCGTTGCCTCGCGCTTCCACCGACGCCGCGCATCCGCGCGGCGTTTTTTGTTGAACGGTGCCGCAGCGGTCAGGCCTCGATTGCGCCCTCGATGGCCCCTTCGATCGCCGCCTCGCTGCGCTCTTGTTGTTGCAGCCGCCACATCGCCGCGTAATGTCCGTCGCGGGCGAGCAGTTCGGCATGGCGTCCGCGCTCGACGATTTCGCCCTGATCCATCACCAGAATCTCGTCGGCGTTCATCACCGTCGACAGGCGATGCGCGATCACGACGGTCGTGCGTCCTTGCGCGATGCGGTCGAGTTCGGCCTGGATCGCTTGTTCCGACTTGGAATCCAGCGCAGAAGTCGCCTCGTCGAAAATCAGGATCGCCGGGTTTTTCAAAAGCGCGCGGGCGATGGCGACGCGCTGTTTCTCGCCGCCGGACAGTTTCAAACCGCGCTCGCCCACTTCGGTCTCGTAGCCGTCGGGAAAGCCGAGGATGCGGTCGTGGATATGCGCCGCTCGCGCGGCATCCTCGACCTCCTCGCGCGTCGCGTCGGGGCGGCCGTACAGAATGTTGTAGAAAATCGTGTCGTTGAACAGCACCGTGTCCTGCGGCACGATCGCGATCGCGCCGCGCAGCGAGGCCTGGGTCACGTCGCGGATATCGCGCGCTTCGTCCCCAGGCGCGCGAATCGAAATCGCGCCGCCGTCGATGTCGTAGAAACGATAGAGCAAACGCGCCAACGTCGATTTGCCCGACCCCGAATGCCCGACCACGGCGACGGTGCCGCCTGCAGGCACCGAGAAATCGATCCCCTTCAATATCTCGCGGCGCGGGTCGTAACCGAAGCGCACGCGTTCGAAGCGGATGTCCGGCGGCCCCGGACGCAATTCGACGGCATTGTCGCGGTCGCGCACGTCCTGCGGTTCTTCCAGCAAACCGAACAGGCGTTCGAGATTGGTGAACGCCTGCTTCACCTCGCGATACATCATGCCGAGCAAGTTCAACGGCGCCGACAACTGCAGCAATACGGCGTTGACCAGCACCAGATCGCCCAGACTCATCGTGCCGGCCACCACGCCGGCCGCGGCGCGCCACATCATCGCGGTCACGCCGACGGAAATCATCAGCGCTTGACCGAGATTGAGCACACCGAGAGTTTTGCGCGACATCACCTGCGCTTCTTCCATGCGCATCAGGCTGCTGTCGTAGCGGCGCGCCTCGTGTTCTTCGTTGCCGAAATACTTCACGGTTTCGTAGTTCAGCAACGAGTCCACCGCGCACTCGTTGGCTTTGGTATCGGCTTCGACCGAGGCGCGGTAGTAACGTGTGCGCCATTCGGTGATTCGGAAGGTGTAGGCGGCATAGGCGATCAGGGTGAGAATCGCGATCGCCGCGAATCCCCAGTCGTACATCCACACGAGAAACACCGTCACGAGTACGACTTCGAACAGCGTCGGCAAGATGGTGTAGATCGTCCAATCGAGCAGATCGGAGATCGCGCTGCCGCCGCGTTCGATGTCGCGGGAGACGCCGCCGGTGCGGCGCGCGAGATGGAATCGCAACGACAGCGCGTGCAGATGCCGGAAGACTTGCAAAGTGACTTTGCGCGAGACCCGCGCCATCACCCGCGCGAACACGATCTGCCGCAGTTCGGTCAGCAGCGTGGTGGCGACGCGCGAGGCGCCGTAGGCCAGCAGCAACGCGACCGGCAGGGTCAAGGCCAGCGGCGCGTTCTGCACGCCGAGAGCATCGACCAAACGCTTCAGCGCCAGCGGCACCGCCAGATTGGTCAGTTTGCCGAGGATCACCAAGCCCAGCGCGAACAGGATGCGACCCGCGAACGGCCGCAGATAGGGCATCAAGTCCCGCAGCACCTGCCACTCTTTGCGCGCCATGGCGGAACGGGGCGATATTGTTGCGGGGGGCTCGCTTGCTGGGGGCTCGCTTGCTGGGGGCTCGCTTGCGGTTGGCGTGGTGTCGGCGGGTTCGTTCATCGTGGACGCATGATGCCATCGCGACCGGGGTTCCACCGCACCGAAAGACGATGCGCCGTGGAACGGTCCGTCGT
>JAGNNB010000035.1 GCA_017990865.1 Lysobacteraceae bacterium | reverse complement strand
GCGCAAGCCCGCCGCGCCCGCGAGCACGATCGCGGTCAATTCCGGCGCCGAGTGACCCGCGACGAATCGCCAGAACGGGTCGCCGTGACCGACCGCCTGCAAATGTCCGGCGACGGTGCCGATGATCACGCCGTTGCTGATCAACACGAAGATGGTACCGACCCCGGCCAGCAAGCCGCTGGCGAAGGTGCGGAAACCGATGCTGATGTTGTTCAGGATGTAGTGGCCGAACATCATCACGTCGGTGCCGTCTTTGCGGCCGATCTTTCGCGCCTGATCGGCGGGGTCGTACATCTGCTCGAACTGCGCCAATTCCTGCGGGTCGAACACGCTGCTGGACAACTCCGGCCACTGCTGCACTGCGAGGAACATCCCGACCAGCGGCACTACGAACAACGCGACCGACGCCCACAGGCAGCCGCGTTGCGCGCGCACCAAGCGCGGGAATTCGGCGACGAAGAACATCAACGCCCGCCGCCACTGCGGCGCGGGCGCGCGATACAGCACGGCATGGCCGCGCTGCATCAGCGCTTGCATGCGTTCGACGACCTGCGGGCTGTAGCCGCGACGTCGCGCCAAGGCCAGTTGCTGGCACAGTCGGCGATAACGCACGGGCACATCCTCGTCGCGCAATCCCTCCCAACCGCCTTGACTCTTGCGCACCAGCCGCGGGTTGTCGCCGCGCAAGCGCAGCCACTCTTCCAACGCATTCCACTCGGCCTCGTAACGGGCGACGAACGCTTCCTGTCTCATGCGCGCCCCAGCAACCAGTTGGCGACGCCCTGCAAACGCCGCACGCCCAACGCGCCGCCGCTGCCGACCGCCGGCGCGGCGATATCTGCCAATTCCTCCTGGCGCCCCGGCGTGAGCGCTTGCGCGCGCTCGGCGAAGGCGATCACCGCGGCCTGCTCCTGCGGCTGCAGCGGCATCGCGGGCGCATACGCGCCTTCCAGACGCGACAGCGGATGCGACGGCTCGCGCGGCGCGTAAATCACCACGGTCTTCGCGACCATATCGCCGAGCCGGCGGCCCCAGGGGTCGGCGTAACCGACGATCAGCCCCACGGCGTAACCGAGCGGCAAAAAATCCACCGTGCGCAGCAGATTGCGCGCGAACGAGGCCAGCCAACCCACCGGCGCGCCATCGGCGGCGATCACCCGCAACGACATCGCCCGTTTCCCGGGCGTCTGGCCGTCCATCATCGCCTCGAACACGATCGGATAACCCCACATCGTCGCGAACAGCAGCACCAGATACACGCCCATGCCCGCTTCGCCGGTCATCGCCAGGATGATCGAGAACACGCTGAGCACCGCGTACCGGATGCCGGCATCGATCAACCACGCCATCGCCCGCGGCACCGGGCCAGCGGCGGGCAAGCGCAAGGCCACGCCTTCGGGCGTGTAGACCTCGCGCACGGTATCGAGCAGCACCTCGGGCCGTTTCGCCATCAGCGCTGCGCCGCTCGAAGCGTGGCGGGGCCATGGGCGGCCGCAGCGGCGGCGGCGCGGTATCGGCGCATTGCGATGGCGTGGGCGCGCGTCCCGCGCGCGGGGGCGCCCTGAGCGGTCTCTGTCGTCTCCTGCATCGTACCGCCCTCGTTCCCCTGCATGCCGTCGTCGTTTCCGCGCCTACTGTACCGTCCCGGCGCGCGCTTGAGAAACCGCCGCGCGCGAACGCCGACGGCATTGCGGTGCATCGAAAACATCCGAGACCGCCCGGTACCGTACGGCCCGGGCACGTTCGCAGCGAAGACAGCCGCCGCCCCGCGGCATCGGACGTTCCGAAATCGGGATTCGCGGCGAAGGAACTCGTGAGGTCGGGCCTTGCGATATAGGGCTTTGCGACATTCCTCGTTTGTGAAATTCAGTCTTGTGAAATCTGGTCTTTGTGAAATCCGACCGTGCGAACGCGGCCTTGGCGACCTTGTGGGAACTGGCTTGCGAAATCCGGCCTTGCGGGAACCGGTCTTATGGGAGCCTGCCGTGTGAAAGCTGGCCTTGTGAAAGCTGATCTTGTGGAAGCCAGCCGCCGCCCCTCAGGATGCGCGATGGCTGCGCCCCCACCCTCCGACCCCGCCCTGGACTGCCGCCCCGGCTGCGGCGCCTGCTGCATCGCGCCCTCGATCGCCAGCCCCCTCCCCGGCATGCCCCACGGCAAACCCGCCGGCATCCCCTGCGTGCAACTCGACGACGCCTACCGCTGCCGCCTCTTCGGCCGCCCCGAACGCCCCGCCTTCTGCAGCCGCCTCCGCCCGCAAGCGGAAATGTGCGGCACGCATCGCGACGAGGCGATGGAGATTCTGTCGGTGTTGGAGATGCGGACGCGGCCGTGAATGAGCGCTATGCGAGGAACCGACGATTTGTTCCTGGGCGAACCGTATCTTTGCGTCTGATCTTCTGTCGTTGGAGAGTTGGACCCGGATCGGCACACTAATCAAAAGCAGGCGCGTTACTGCCCCATCCTCGTCACCAACTGCCCCGACGCCGTGCGGTTGCCGATCTTGTCGTAGGCGTAACTGCCTGCACCACGTTCGCGCCGTCGTGCGCGCTGGTCAGGCGGTTCAGACCGTCGTAGCCGCGCCAAGCGGAATCCCATGCGCCGCCATGACGAACGCGCCGCCGCGCGCGGTGGGAACGAATCGTCGATGCTGCGAAGACATCATTCAACGTATTCGCTCCATTTGGACTTTGCCCGCCACCCGTACAACTGCGCCGGCTCCAGCCCCAAGTCCAACGCCACAGATGGAATGCCTTCCTTCACCGCTCGCAGCAACGCCTGCTGCTTGTATTCCACTCTGTGCCGCGTGCGTCCTTGTTTCTTTGCCTCAACTTTCTTCTTATTTATTGCTTCTACCTTGGATGACGATATTGAATCGCTTATCCGGGTGCCCATTAAGCGGAGGCAAGATCATTTTCACACTTTAAAGCATGATCCAGAACAACCGTACCAGCAATTGGAGTTGAAAATTTTTTCCCACTTGATCCCGAAGGGAAAATCCAGAGAAAAACAATATCTGATCTTGATGATAACTTTGCCAATGAAGGATACCTAAGGCATATATTTATCTTGCCGGTAAACACTTGGCCGGGCGACAGCTTCTCCACCCCAATCAAGTCAATGACTTTGCTAAACGCTTTAATCTCATGAAAACCATTGTCGGCAGGGTAGGCTTTTATTGAAAGCGCACCGGAACTCCCGGCCAAAGGAAGCGAATTCCTACGCAAAAAAATATCGTCTTTCGAGATATTCACTATATCTACAGAGAAATAGTAGACCCCATTCTCAACAATCGGTTTCACCTTTATGTCGATAGACGGCTGTGACGCTTTTACCTCATGGCCAACCAAAACAAGCAGCGCTAGAAAAGCCCATTCGTTAATGATCCTCATCCGTCATTCTCCTAATGCTTTTTGATAGAAAGGATTTTCACTATATGGATCACGCCCGCGATTATAGTACGGCAGGAGTTTTTGTTTGATTTCAGTAATCCTATTTTGAATATCTTCTCGGCACTCGTCGTCACAATCTAAGCCTTTAAGTTTTCGCTCCAAGCAACGCAATTCTGCTTTATGGGCTTTCCTTTCCGATGCAAGCCGCTCTGCGCTATCCCAAATGATCGATGTGCGGTCCGCCATGCCGATGCATACTTTTGGATTGATCCTAATCGCATCCCCTTTATGACTCCCTTCATGCGCTCTCGCACAATCAATCAGGCATGGATAGTCGGCATGCATCACAGGATCGTCTAGCATGACTCTTATTCCACCTTTTCCATCACATACCACGGTATTAACTCCTTGATCCATGTTTCCAGGAAAAGTAATAAGCAACCCAAATGGATCAACAGCAGCCAATGCATTACCCGATACATATGAATAAGTATTAACCCCACCATCCAGCCCAATCGGATCCGACTGCACATACCGTCCGGTGGATGCGTCGTAATCCCGGAAGTAGTTGTAGTTGAACCCCGTCGCGCTGTCGTACTGCTGGCCCGGGAAACGTTGGTCGAACACGAACGCGATGCCGTCGCCATCCGGGTCTTCGTTCGGTTTGTCGTTGCCGAAGGCATCCGTGTCGAGGTCCCAGCGCCACACCGCCACATCGCGCGTCGGGTCGATCACCACGCGCGGCGTGCCCAGCGCATCCGGTTGCACGTAGTAAAGAACGTCGTGCCCGTTGACGCGCGCGATCAAGCCCACCGGTAGCCCGTCCAGGTACACCGCTTCCTGGATCAACAACCCGCTCGCATCGTAGTCGCCGCGCCAGCGACCCGCCTCATCGAACACCGTGTGGACGGTGGTGGTGCCGCCGTTTCGATACACCCGCTCGCCCAGGCCCGTGTAGCGATAGCCCATCGCGAACTCGCCGTCCACACTCAGACTGCGTAAGCGATTGCTCGCGTCGTAGACGAAGCTGCGCGTCGGATCGCCCGCCGCCCCGCCTGCGGAGTCGCCCGGGCCGCCGTCGTCCGCGACCTGGAGTGTTCCTTCGTAGGACGCGCTCTCGGTTTCGCCACCGCCGCTGGGCGGTGGGTCGCCGGGCCCGCTCACCGGCAGCGGGCCGATCCAGATCGTATTGCCCGCATTGTCGTATCGACGCTCGGTCGTGCCCTGATAGGTCAAACGGTGCGAATCGGCGGCATAGGTGTCGCTCTCCGTCGTCCACAGCGTCGTCGGCGGCAGCGGCGTGCAGGGGTCGCCCGAGGCCGGGCAGTCCTCGTTCTGTTGCACCGTCAACCGACCCGCGCTCAAGCGATTGCCGGTCTTGTCGTAGTGGTAGCTCTGCCACAGCGTGTTGGCGGCGTCTTTCGCTTCGATCAGGCGGTTCAAGCCGTCGTAACCGTAGATTCGCTTCGGCGGGTCGTTCTGGTTCCCATTACGCAGCGTCTTGAGGTTGCCGACGTCGTCGAACGCGTAACCGAGGCTGATCCCGCCCGCAGCGATGTCTTGGACGATCCCCGGCTGCCCGTTCAAGTTCTGCGTGCGCGTGAGCGTTCTTCCATTCCCGTACGTCCACTGCTGCACCGGGCCGTAGGGGTGGTAGCTGGCGTTGCGGAGCAATTGCCGACGGATACCTTCGATGGTCACGCCGATCTCAATCACCCGACCTTGCGCGTCATACAGATAATCCTCGACGACGCCGCTGGCGTGCGTCATCTGCATCAAGCGGCCGTTCGTTTGGTGGCTCCACTGCTGCGCGAACGTCTTGCCCTGCGTGCGCTGCACTTTGCGGGTGAGTTGACCGAAGCGGTCGTAGCACCACACCGTGCTGCCGCTGTGGTCGGTCATCTTCGCCAGTCGGCCGACAAGGAAGGTCTCGCCGGCGGTGCAGTCGCTCTGTGCGGTGTCGTAGACGTAAACGACGTTGAGCGCAGCGTCCTCCGGGTAGCTCACTGCCGTCGGACGGTTCAAGGCGTCGTAGGCAGTGTTCGTGATCTTGTTGCGGGCGTCGGTTTGTTTCGTGCGATTGCCCGCTGCGTCGTATTCGTACGTCGTCGTGCCGGTGTCCGGGCTTTGCAGCGACATCAATTCGCCGAAGCCGTTGTAGCCGTAATTCGTATCCAGACCTTTGGGATCGGTTACGCGGGTGAGGCGGTCCTGCGCGTCGTAGCCGAACTGCGTCTCGGCTGCGATGCCGGTCATGTCCTGCAGCGTGCGGCTCATGCGCCCCAACGGGTCGATGGTGTTGTCCGCGACCCGAGTCAGCGCATCGGTGGTCTGGTCCAGATTGCCGTCGGCGTCGTACGTGAAGTTGGTGACCACCGGATCGAGATTGTTCGGATCGGGATTGACCTGCACGATCGACTGTAGCTGCCCCAGGGTGTTGTAGGTACGCGAGAGCGTGCGGCGCAGCGTGCCGGCGGCGTCCCTGATGTCTTCGCGTTTGCGCTCGCCGGCGTGGTTGAGCGTGTAGGCGATGGTATTGCCGTCGCCATCGATGACATCTGTCAGGCGCTGCGCGGCGTCGTAGACAAAGCTCACGAACGCGCCGTCCGGTTGCGTGGTCTTTTTGACCTGCCCCGTAGGCCAGTACTCGACCCAAGTGATTTGGTCGTCGGTTTCCGTCGCATTGTCGGCGCCGCGTCGCTTGTTCGCGGTCATCCGGCCGCGAGCGTCGTACTCGAGATCGGTCACGACACCGTTGGCGTCCTTCATTGACAACGGCCGGCCTGCGGCATCGTAGGCCAGCGCTTCGGCGACATGGCCGACTGCGTTCGTGGTCTTCCAGACATCGCCCTTGCGATAGGCGCAGGCGGCGGGCGCGGCGTCGCAACCCGGCGCATCGGTCATGCGATAGGCATAGTGAACGAGATCGTTCGCGTCGCTGCGCGGGCCGTCGATCCGCAACAGCAGACCCACCTGCGGGCAGAGACCGCCAGCGACATCGGTTTGTTCGCAGTAGGTGTAGGTCGTGGTGCGGGTAGCGTTGTCGGCGAGATCCTTCCGTTGCGCCTGCGTGACTTGCTGACGCGCGTTGCGGGTGTAGCGCACTTCGGAGGCGCTGTCGCGCTCGCTCAGCGAACGGTTGCTCGCCAGGACACGCAGGCTTTCGCTGCTGCGCGCGTCCAGCGTGCCGACCGCTTCGGTGCGCGTCCTGCGCGTCGCCGGCAAGTTGGTGTGCGCATCGACGATCTCGGCATAGGCGTAGTCCGTCACCACGCCGCGTGCGTCGGTCGTGCTCTTGAGTCGGCGTCGGAAATCCTCGGCCGGCGTGTAGTACGTCCGCGCCGTGAGGCCGGCCGAGGTGTCGATGCCGGAGACTTTGCGCGGGATGTCTCCGCTCGCCTGCTCTGTGAGCGCGTAGTTCGATTGTCCACCGGACGCATCGGTCACCACGGCGCCGCCTTGCGCGGTGTAGCTCGCTTCGGTGCGATTCACGCCGCCGGCGTGTTCGCTCGAGAGCACGCGGCCCTGGGCATCGTAGGTGAACGTGCTGAAACGTTGGTTGTCTTCGGCGGTGATCCCGGTCAGATGCGTGGGGAAGCGCGCGTCCTCGTAATGGTAGACCCGCGAACGCGTGTCGGGGTATTGCACCGATGCCAACGCGCCACTCGGCGAATACGTGTACGCGGCCAGCGTCACGCCACCCGACGCGATCGCGGTGACATTGGCGCGATTGCGCGGCTCGGCGGCGCCATAGATGAAGTCCAGGCCGCGTCCGGTGTGATGGACGATCCGCGCCAAGCGCCCCAATCCATCGTATTGGTAGGTCAACGTCGCGCCATCGTCGTCGCGAACCGACACGACGCGACCGTTCGCGTCGAACTCGACTGTGCGGCTGGTTTGCTCCAGGGTCCAGCCGCTGCCGTTCGCGACGATGCGGTCGCCGCTGCCGAGGGTGGATTCGTAAACGCCGAGGCTCAAGCGGCGATAGGGCTGTTGCGCCCCGTTCGCGGCGATCAGCGCGATCGGAATGCCCGAGCCGGTGTCCTCGCCGACCGCCAGTTGCAGGTTGTGCGAATGCGTCCAGCCATGCCCGAACGCACCGCGCGGCGGCGTCATCCCGGAATGGTAGGTGCGCGAAAATCCGATCCAGCCCAGCGCGAAATCCGGCTCGGGCTCGAGCTTGTTGCCCGTGACCACATCCATCGGATTACCGACCAGACCGCAGCTATCGCAGACCAGCGGCGTGGACGTCAACCGGACCTTGATGCTGTCGTTGCGGCACTGCTGTTTGTCGCTGTTCCAAAACAGATTCGGATTGGCGCAACGCAAGCGCTCGCGCACGCCGAACGCATACGCTTCGACTTCAGTGCAACTCGAACTGACTCGCTTCTGATAGGTCGCGTCGAACCTCGCCATTTCCCTCGAGACGATCCCATCCGGCCACTGTCCGATCGACCCCCATGCGGTCGCGCGCCACACTGTCGTGTTCGGCGTACAACCATCCGCGATGCTTCTTTGATCGTAATTGAGCGCCGACGCGGCGATCAGGGCTTCTTCGCTCGTGACGCCGCCTCCCGCCAAGCCGCCATACGTCCACGGCTGCAATTCGGAGGGTTCCGGGGCCACGCCATAGCGGATATCCACCTCATTTTCGGTGATGACGACGCGCTCGACATGGTCGGCAGGCGTGGAGTACGGATACTGTTGGTGATACGCGCGCAACGCCGCGTCCTGGGTCGGATGCTGGACGCTGTCGCCATTGCTCCAGGGATGGCCGCTTTCCTGGGCCAGTGCCGGCGCCGCGAAGACCCAACAGAACGCCATCGCGATCGTCATGAGCGCCGTTTCCCAACGCGCCCGCCTCTGCGTACTGCACCCCTGCCGCTTCCTCAGCATTCCTGTTCCTCTCGGCCTCAGCCGCCGTCGAAATTCCCATCGTGCGCACCAACTGTCTCGCTCTATGCCGCCGCACGGTGCGCATCCTCTTGCGGCGCAAATTAGCTCGGCGCGAAGGGTGAGGCAAGCGGCTGTGCGGGTCGTCCGATACGCTTCGCTCGACTCGCTTCTTCAAGCAGCCGCAGCATCACCCCGCCGAATTCAAATACCGATCTTTCAACTTCACATAATGCTGCGCCGAGTAGTACAGCGCTTCGATTTCGGCGTCGCTCAGTTTGCGCGCGAATTTCGCGGGGCTGCCGAGCCACATTTCGCCTTCGCCGACGACTTTGCCCGGCGGCACGAGAGCGCCCGCGCCGACGAGTGCGTGTTTCTTGATCACCGCGCCGTCGAGCACGATCGCGCCCATGCCGATCAACACCGCGTCTTCGATGGTGCAGGCGTGAATGATGGCTTTGTGGCCGATGGTGACGTCGCTGCCGATGCGGGTGGCGAAGCCCCCGAGTTTGGCGTGCGGGCTGTCGTGGCTGACGTGAACGACAGTGCCGTCCTGGATGTTGGTGCGCGCGCCGATGCGAATGAAATTGACGTCGCCGCGGACGACGGTGGTCGGCCAGATCGACACGTCATCGCCCAGTTCCACGTCGCCGATGACGACAGCGGCGGGGTCGATGTAGACGCGTTCGCCTAGCGCGGGCAGGTGTTCGAGATATGGGCGGATGAGTGAGCGGGCGTCGGTCATGGCGTGGCGGCGGCGTGGGTTCGCGGCATTTAAGCACGGCCGGCCGGGTCGTTCTAAACTGCGGGCATGAATACATCCTCGAACGCCGCAGCCGCAACCACCGCCACCTCCGCCGTCAACGCCGCGATCGCCGCCGGACACGGCGACGACGATCCGAACGCGCCCGTGCCCGCGCCCATACCCGAGGGCGAACGCATGCCGCCGGCCGACGAGGCCGCCGATCAAATCAACGAACTTGCGCCGACGCTCGAGCGCCTGCGGGCGGCCTGGCGCGCCAGGAAACCCGACTACGCGCAGCGCATGGACGATCTGGCGCGTTTGAAAGCGGCGTTCAAAGCGCGGATGGGCGAAATGGAAGCGGCGGTGCGCGCGGATTTCGGTCATCGTTCCGAGCACGAAACATTGATCGCCGACGGCATGACCGTGGTGGCCGAGATCGATCATCTGCGCAAGCATTTACGCGGCTGGATGCGGCCCAAGCGCGCGTCGGTCGGTTGGCGTTTGTGGCCGGCGCGCGCGCAGATTCGACGCGAAGCGGTGGGCGTGGTCGGCGTGATGTCGCCGTGGAATTACCCGGTGAATCTCGCCTTGATTCCGCTGGCGACCGCGATCGCCGCGGGCAACCACGTCTTCGTCAAACCGTCCGAGCACACGCCGCGCACCAGCGCGTGGCTGCAATCGCTGTTGGCCGATGTGTTTCCCGCGGATCGCGTCGCGGTGGCGCTCGGTGGCCCGGCGCTCGCTTCGGCGTTCGCCGCATTGCCGCTGGATCATTTGGTGTTCACCGGCTCCACCGCCGTCGGCCGCAAAGTGATGGCGGCGGCGGCGCCGAACCTCACGCCGCTCACGCTGGAATTGGGCGGTAAATCGCCTGCGATCGTGGCGCCGGATTTTCCGATCGAACAAGCGGCCGCGCGCCTCGCCAGCGGCAAGTGGTTCAACGGCGGCCAGACCTGCATCGCGCCGGATTACATTCTGATCGATGCCGCGCGTCGCGACGCTTTCGTCGATGCGCTGCGCGCGCAAGTGCATGCGCGCTACGGCGCGGACATGCGCGGCGCGAACGATTACACGCGCGTGGTGAACGAGGGGCAGTATCGCCGCTTGCGAGGTTATCTCGACGACGCGCACGCACGCGGCCTGAAGGTGATCGCCTTGGCCGACGTGGACGATGCGCGCGCCGACGCCGAACGCTTATTGCCGCCGACGCTGATTCTGGAACCGGGCGACGACGCGAAAGCGATGCAGGACGAAATTTTCGGGCCGATTCTGCCGATCCTCGGCTACACGTCGCTCGACGATGCCATCGCGTACGTCGAATCCCACGAACGTCCGTTGGCGTTGTATCCCTTCAGCCGCGATCGCGCGACGGTGGAACGCATCCTCTCGCGTTTGATCGCCGGCGGCGTCACCGTCAACGACACCTTGCTGCATTTCGCCGCGACCGAATTGCCGTTCGGCGGCATCGGCCCCAGCGGCATGGGCCAGTATCACGGCCCCGCGGGGTTCGATGCGTTCACCAAAGCGATGCCGGTGCTGTGGCAAGCGCGCATGAACGCGACCGATCTGATCAAACCGCCGTATCGCGGCAAGATCGATCGCCTGGTGCGTTGGCTCGCGGGTTGAGCGAACGTCGCGACGCGATAGGTCTTTTCGGTCGCGACGCGATCGATATAGCGACGCTCACGCGCCATGGCATTTCTTGTATTTCTTGCCGCTGCCGCAGGGGCACGGATCGTTGCGTTCGGGCACGGCCTCGCGTCGGATCGGCGTGCGCGGCGTGAGCGTCTCGATGCGGTGATGATGCAGGTCCGCGAGCATGCCGGACAGTTCGATCACGATGCCCATGCGCTCGTCGAAGCTCAAGGTTTCCGGCGCATCGGCGGCCGTTTCGTCGGTGGTTTCGCCGGTGGTTTTGCCGATAATTTCGCCGCTGACCAAGC
This sequence comes from Lysobacteraceae bacterium, assembly GCA_017990865.1. Classification (GTDB taxonomy): domain Bacteria; phylum Pseudomonadota; class Gammaproteobacteria; order Xanthomonadales; family Xanthomonadaceae; genus Lysobacter_I. Next base: position 2,313 of record JAGNNB010000035.1, on the reverse strand, counting down.
GATCGAGAAATCCGAGAATCTCCTCGATCCACGCATGCTCGTCCAACCATGCGCTCCAAGCGGTTTCGCGCAATTCGACGCCGCGCAAAAAGCCTTCGGCCCAATCGCGGCCGACATCCAGCGCATCGTCGTTGTGCGCGCTCGGGTCTTCGGGCAACCAGATCAACGGCGCGAGACGATCCGGCAGATCGTCGCCGTCGTAGCGCACGCGTTGCTCGACCAGGCGCACATGACCGGCAAGCAGCGTATCGACGTCGGCGGCTTCCTCGGCGTCTCGCCATCGCGGCGGTTTGCCGCCCCACACCACCGGCCGCCATTCGTCCGTCGGCACCGTCTCGGGGCCGACCGCCAGCGCGGACAGAAACCCATCCAGGGCTTCCAGGTTCAGGCCTTTGAACGGCACCGCGCGCGCGTCGAGCAATTCGGAGAGGCGTTCGAGGTTGTCGTCGTCGAGCGGTGCGATGGCGGACATGGTGGCGATATGCGTCGGTTCGGGCGGAAACGGCGCACAGCGTAATCCAGATACGTCGACGAACGCGAATGGCACCACTCGACAACGCGATCGTTGCGCGGACGCATGTCGCACCGCCAAGCGATATCACGCGTGGCCCGCGTTCGTTCGGCTAGGCTGCGTTTCGAACCCTCATTTCCGGGAGAGACCCGATGCGCCGTCGCGCTCGTAGCTTTTCGCTGTTTGCGCTGTTACCGCTCGTTGCGCCGCTCGCGCCCGCAGCGGCGCAGCAAACGTCGCCGCCGCCCGCATGCGAAGCGCCGGAACACCGACAGTTCGATTTCTGGCTTGGCGAGTGGGACGTGACCGGCGGGCCGAAGCTGGACACGATCGTCGGCCGCAACGCCATCGTGCGCGTCGCCAGCGGCTGCGCGCTGCGCGAGCATTGGGTGAACAGCGGCGGCCACGATGGCCACAGCCTCAACGTCTACGATCGCGAGACGAAGCGCTGGACGCAGTTCTGGATCGGTTCCGACGGCGTCGTGCTGCGACTCGAAGGCGGTCTGCGCGACGACGGCGCGATGGCGATGGAAGGCGTCTTACCCGACGGCAAAGGCGGCCAGCAGCGGCAGCGCATCGTGTGGACGCCGCGCGAGGACGGCAGCGTGGAGCAGCGCTGGGAGACGTCCGACGACGAGGGCGCGCACTGGCAGCTCTCGTTTCTCGGCATTTATCGTCGCCTTCGGAAAGAGTGAAACGCGCGCGATGTCGCTCATGGCACCGTTATAACGACGAAGGGCGCGACTTCCGTCGCGCCCTTCGAGCGTCAAGCGATTTCGCGTCGCGGCTTACTTGGTGACTTCGAACTCTTTGGTCTGCACCACGTTACCGTCGAGCGAGATTTCGACCTTGTACTTGCCAACCGGCCAGCCGTCGGGCTTGCTGTATTCGACGTTGGTGTTGCCGCCGCCGGCGAAGTTGAAGTCGCGGGTTTCGTTCTTTACTTCCATCACTTCGGTGCCGTTGAGGAAGCTGAGCTTGGCATCGAGCTTGCCGGCGACGGTCGCGGCCGGGTCGCTGGTCATCGTGCCGATGGAGACGATGATCTTGTCCTTCGGCTTGAAGCCCATCACGGTGGCGCTGAGTTTGCCGTCGGCGCCGACGGCGGTGCCCTGATCGACCGACGACACCGACGCGGTCGGCGCGGGCGCCGGAGCGGGCGCCGGTTGCGTCGCGACCGGGGCCGGCGTGGGTTCGGGCTTGGGCTCTTCTTTCTTCTTGCAGCCGACCAATGCGACGCTGCCGACAGCGACGACGAGCAGGGCGGTTTGGAGCGTACGGAGCGTGCGGATAGGGTTCATGCGTCAGTCCTCGATGCGGTGAGGGAAAGGGAATTTCGGTGTTCGCGGGAAGAGATCAGGCGTCGGACGGATCGTCCAGGTCGCCATCGCCGTCCACGTCGATCTGCGGCAGCTTGATCGTTTGGCCGGGGTAGATCTTGTCGGCGTTGTCGATCGTGTCGCGATTGGCTTCGAAGATCTTCGACCAGTACTTGGCCTTGCCGTAGAAGCGCTTGGAGATCGCCGAGAGCGTGTCGCCCTTCTCGATGGTGTAGGTCTGTTCGCCGCCGCCGCCTCCACCGCCGCCACCGCCGGTGATTTCTTCGGTCGAAGTGACCTTCGACTCGACGTTGCTGAAGTCGGGGCGCTCTTGTTCGGTGCTGGACACCGAGCTTTGAACGTTCGAAAAATCGGGTTTCTTATCGGGTGTGGTCATGGGGTCACGGCTCCTGCCCGGATGATGAACGAACACGATGACACGTCGAATGTGAAGATTCCAGACCGATGTCGCTTTTTTTTGCG
>JAGNNB010000407.1 GCA_017990865.1 Lysobacteraceae bacterium | reverse complement strand
AAGGAGCGCTTGGGCGACACGCCCGTTTGCGGGCGTTGTCAGCGCTGGCTGTTCGTCGGCGCGCCCCTTCCGCTCACCGCCGACACGTTCGCTGCGCACGCCGAGCGCAGCGATCTTCCGGTGCTGATCGATTTCTGGGCCGGTTGGTGCGCGCCGTGCCGGATGATGGCGCCGCATTTCGAGGCCGCGACCGCGGCGTTGGAGCCGGCGGTGCGTCTGGCGAAGATCGACACCGAAGCCGAGCGTGCGCTGGCCTCGCGCTTCGCGATTCGCAGCATTCCGACCATGATCCTGCTGCATCGCGGTCGCGAGATCGCGCGCCATTCGGGCATGCTGCAAACACCGCAGATCGTGGCGTGGGTTCGGCAACATCTGCCTTGAGATCGTTGCGAAATCGCGGCGCGGTGGCACCGCGATCACATCGCGATCCTGGCCGCCTTCCGATTCGCCTTCCCCTGATATTTTCGTTCCATCGTTGAGGTTTCAGAATGAATTCCCCCGCCCCCGCAGCTCCCGCGCAAGAACACATCAAAATCCGGCTCACGCAGATCGCCGATTTCAGTTTCAACGTCAGTTTCGAAGAGACCGACGCGCCCGATTTGATCACCGACGAACCTGCGCCGCTGGGCAAAGGGGAGGGGCCGAATCCCAGCCGCCTGCTGCTGGCCGCGGTCGCCAACTGCCTCGCCGCCAGCCTGTTGTTCTCTCTGCGAAAATTCAAGAACCAGCCCACGCGCATCGATGCCGAAGTGCGCGGCACGCTCGGCCGCAACGAGGAAGGCCGCCTGCGCGTGCAGCACGTCGAAGTCGATCTGAATCTCGGCGATGCGGCGGACAGCTACGAGCATCTCGATCGCATCCTGCAGCAGTTCGAGCGTTTCTGCGTCGTCACCGAAAGCGTGCGCGCCGGTATCGACGTGTCGGTCGCCGTGCGCGATCTCGGCGGGAATGTCGTGCATCGCAGCGGCGGCGTTTCGTAAGCGACTTGCGGCCGAACCCCGCATCGAACTCCGAATCCTTGCTGTAGTCTTGCGCACATTCGCATCGTGCCCCCAGGAGCATCCGACGATGAAAGCGACTCTTCGTAACGCCGTGTCGACCGCGTTCGCCCTGATGCTCGCGCTGTGCGCGGTCGGCTGCGCGTCGATGCGCGACGATGTCGCGAAGGCCGAACCGCTCGCCGCGACGCCGTCCGGCGTCGCGCTCAATCGCCCTCAGCCCGGGCTGTACACCGCCGGGCAACCCGCCGCGAGCGACTGGCGCGCGATCGCCGATGCCGGCGTTCACACCGTCGTCAATTTGCGCACCGCGACCGAAATGGCGGGACGCGACGAGCGCGCCGAAGTCGCGGCGACGGGCATGCGCTACATCGAAATCCCGATCGATGGGCCGGGCGGCATCACACCCGAAAATGCGCAGCGGCTGCGCGAAACGCTCGCCGCGGCGGGCGGCGACGTCCTCGTGCATTGCGCCAGCGCCAATCGCGCCGGCGGCTTGCTCGCGGTGGCCTTGGCCCAGCAGGGCGTCGTCGTCGATGAGGCCTTGGCGATCGGCCGCGCCGCCGGCATGAAATCCACCGAAGCGCGCGCGACGCAGGTCATCGGCGCATCGTCCCAGGCGGTTTGCGCCGCCGAACCGGCTTCGGGCGGTAACGCCGCGACGCGTTGCCCGGCCGCGCCTTAGCCGGCAAACCCACTCGCCCCTAAATCCTCGACCAAAGCGCGGAACTCGGCCATCCGCAAGCGGTCCCGTATCCCGATCGCCCGCACCGCGTGCGACGATTCGATTCGGATGACACACTTCGGGAGAGCGACGATGACGCGTTGGCGGATGGGATTTGGAGTCGGCATGCTCGGCGCGGTCTGCGCGCTTTCGCTGACGATGGCGACGAGTCGAGCGGCGGACGCACCGTCCGAGAGGGTCTCCAATCCTGGCGCCTCTGCGCCCTCGCCTCTCGCCATCGGCGATCGCGTGGATCCGTCGTTGTTTTGCGCGCAGAGCTACGAAGACGCGTGGCGCGGCTCGCTGACATTGATCGTGCTGGCGCCGGCGCGCAGCGATTACGACGGCATGCTCAAGCTCGCCTTCAGCGAGTATTTTCGCAAGGGCGATGCCTTCGCGCATGGTGCATCGCGGGCGCCGATCAGAGTGGTGCATGCGACCGGCGTTCGCGCCGAAGCGGCCGGTTTCATCGGCGATGACCTCGACAGCGACTGCGCGCCCGCGACCGACCCGCAAGCCCTCGCGGCCATCGCCCGCGCGACCGGCGTCGCGCTGCCTTTGGCCGACGATAGCGATGCGACCGTGCTGTTGTTGGATGGCGACGGCACGCTGCGCTGGCACGATACGGCCTACCGCGCGCAGGGCGAGCATCTGAAGCCCTTGGAAAAAACCGTGAAGGCGTTGATCGGCTTACCCGATGCCGTGGCCAATGCCGGCGATACGGCGGGCAGTGCGACGTTGAGCGCTTTCGCGAGTCCGCGCGTGGGCGACATGGCGCCGGACTTCGACATTCCGCTGTCGCCGCCGACCGGCTCGCTGCATGCGCTCCTTGCCGAGTCCGCGAGGCGCCCGACGAAGACCGTTCCGCTGTCGTCGTTGCGCGGCAAGGTGGTGCTTCTGACCTTCTACCCCGCCGCCTTCAGCGGCACGCTGCCCACGGTGCAGGGCTCGGTCGCCGACAAGATCGATGCCGAACGCAAGGAAATCATGCGCAGGATGATGAGTTGTTCGATCCAGATCGACCAACTCGATAAGCTCTCGCAAGGCGATTTCGCGAAGGACGATATCGTCAAGCTCGCGGTCAGCGCGTCCACGCCGGCATTGCTCGATTCGTGGCGGCGCGTGCTCGGCACATCCGACATGCGCTACGTGAACGACCCCGATTACGCCATCGCCCAGCGCTACGGCAGTTACGATGCGGCCGCCGGCTACGATCTGCGCAAAGTCTTCGTCATCGGCCGCGACGGACGCGTGGTTTTCGTCGACGACGATTACGGTATCGGCGATGGCGATGCGGTGCTAGAAGCGTTGGCGCGCGCGGCGCGTGAGATCTCCGCGTCGCGTTGAGACGCAAAGAATCTGTTCACGATTTTCGTGTGCCTTGTCCGATGGCGCACGAATGCGCACGAATACGGCGATTCTGTAACTCGGCTTGATCGTGTCCCCTCCCTTTCGCGAAGCGAAGGGGAGGGTTAGGTAGGGGTTAGGCGATGTTCTCGCCTTTTCTCACCCCCTCCCAACCTCCCCCTGCGCTGCGCGCAAGGGGAGGAGATCACACCTCGAAAGAGTTTAAATAGGCTCCAAGCCTTACTCGAATGTCTTCGGCTTGATCGTGTCCCCTCCCTTTCGCGAAGCGAAGGGGAGGGTTAGGGAGGGGTTAGGCGATGTTCTCGCCTTTTCTCACCCCTCCCAACCTCCCCCTGCGCTGCGCGCAAGGGGAGGAGATCACACCTCGAAAGAGTTTTAAGCTTTACTCGAATGTCTTCGGACTGCGCAACGACGCGCCGTACGTGGTCAGAACTGGTCGATCGGTAGTTTCAGATAACGCACGCCGTTGTCGTC
>JAGNNB010000406.1 GCA_017990865.1 Lysobacteraceae bacterium | reverse complement strand
GTTCGCCGTTCGCGCCTTACGCCGAGATCTATCAGCAACTGTATTTCGGCTTCTACGAGAACACGATGACGCTGTATCGCGGGCAATACCCGCTGTTCGGCGATGCGCAGGTGATGCCGCTGAAAGTGATCTGGGATTACACCTATTACTGGGCGCTGCTGGCGCCGCTGTTCTGCGGCGACAAGCTCACCGAAGTCTCGTTGCTGGGCCGCCTGCGCCCGCAATTCGAGCGCGGACGCGCGCTGAACATCGCCGCGCAGGCGCTGCTGCGCGCCTGGGGCGAAGCCAATCGCGCCGCGGGTCAACCCGATGCCGCGATGCTCGACGGCCGCCTGCTCGATCAATTCCGCATCGATTGGTTCCACGACATGAACCGCGCGTTGCACGATGCGCTGGACAATCGTGCGTTCCAACAACGTATTGCGCAGAACGTGATGCGGATGGAATGGCTGGCCGCGGAATTGCTGCAGCGCGCGCGCGCTGCGCATCCGGGCATCGACGCGGCGCTGGACGCGGAGACCGGGATGGCGGTGTTGTTGGGTGCGGCATCGCCGAACGATGTGCCGCCCGCGGAACCGTCGTTGCGCGCGATTTGGTACGCTGCGGCGGCGTGAAGTAGAGCCGCTGAGATAGGGCGAGAATGTCGGTGTTTCTGGGCAAAATGGAAGTGTGAATCGAAGTTTCACTACCATCGGAGATATGGTTATGGGGAATCGAAAACAGACGGGGATTTTCGGCTTATTCGCAATCTTGGCGGTCACTTCGGGTTGTTCGATCACTCGAGAAGTTCGTTCCGTTTCGCTCGACCCGGGCGAGAAGGAAATTTGCATCATCGAAGCGCCGGCCGTACGCGAAGGCTTTTTACAGACGTATCGAACGGAACTCGAGAAGAAAGGTTTCGTCGTTCGCTTGCTTCCTCCGAACAGTGCAACGACAACGTGTCCTTTGACATCCACTTATCTCGGCAAATGGTCGTGGGATCTTGCGCTGTACCTTAATTATGCCGAGATCAATGTTTACAAAAACGGGGAGCAGTCCGGTCGTGCGCTTTATGATGGGCGCCGCGGCGGTGCGAATCTCGGAAAGTTCGGCAGTGGGGAAAAGCGTATTGCCGGATTGGTGAACGAACTCTTTCCCTGACGATCATTGAGCTATCAAAATAACGAAGGCCGCTTTCGCGGCCTTCGTTATTCGGCGAAACGCGCGCACGCTCAGGTGCTTATTTCTGGCGCCACCATCCGGTAAGACCCGCCGCATCGAAGAACATCAATGATCCCCGAGCTTGGCGCCATCGGTCGGCGCTTTCAGCCAGCCGGCGATGTCTTCGCCGATGGTTTTGACCGTGCGACCGAGTACCGAACACGAGCCTTTGTAGCCGGCGAAGGCGCCGCCCATCGAATGCCGCCGCGCTTTGAAGCTGGCGATTTTCTGTCCGTTCTCGTACAGCGTGCCCGCGACCGTGGTGCCTTTCTGATGGCCCATGAACGCGTTGCCCATGCTGATCGCATTGGTGATGCGGACATCGAGCACGCGGCCGGCGGCGGTGTCGACCGGGCCGCTGACGAACGTCACTTCGGTACCGTTCTTCTTCGCGTACTCCTGGATGAAGTCCGCGAGTTGTTCGTCGATCTTGCACTCTTGCTTGATGTTGTCGGCGATATCGCCATCTTCGGAATACGGTACCGGTCGCTGGACTTGCAGCGCTTGCGCCGAAGCTTCGGCCGCGAACAGCAGCGCGAACGCCGCCAACGTCAATTTCATCGAGATGTTCTTCATGGATATCTCCCCTGGTGGTAGTGGCCGCGAAGGCCTGTCGTTGATCGGAATGCCCTCTATCGGAAAGCCATCGTCGGAACCGTGCGCGGCCCCCGCGACGCTCAGCTCATGCCGCCGTCGATGCCGATCACTTGGCCGTTAATGTACCCCGCGGCGTCGCTGCAGAGGAATGCGACCAAGGCCGCGACTTCCTCGGGTTTGCCGGCGCGGCCGGCGGGCACCATTTGCTTGATCTGTTCCGGCGGAAAGGTCTCTTGCGTCATGCGGCCGGCGATCACGCCGGGTGCGATCACATTCACGGTGATGCCGCGGCTGGCCATTTCGCGGGCCAGCGATTTGCTCGCGCCGTGCAGCGCAGCCTTCGCGGCGGCGTAGTTGGTTTGGCCGCGATTGCCCAACACCGCCGCCACCGACGAAACGTTGACGATCCGCCCCCAGCGCGTGCGTCCCATGGGCAACAGCAGCGGCTGGGTGACGTGAAAGAACCCGTGCAACGACACGTCGATCACCCGCCGCCACTGCTCTTCGCGCATGCCCGCCATCGGTGCATCGTCGTGAATGCCGGCGTTGTTGACGACGATCTGGATGGGGCCGACTTCCAGCAATGCATTCAACGCGGCGCGGGTCGCTTCGCCGTCGCTGACATCGAAGGCGACCGCCTCGGCGCTGCCGCCCGCGGCGAGAATCTCGTCGCGCACCGCTTCGGCGCGCGCGAGTTGTCCGTTGGCGTGTACGACGACGTGCGCGCCGGCCGCGGCCAACGCGCGGCAGATCGCGCCGCCGAGATCGCCGCTGCCGCCGGTAACGAGGGCGCGATGGGGGGATGGATTCGTCATTCAGAACCTCTTCTGTTCGGCACCGCATTACAACGTCGCATTCTGTCATCCCGAGCGCAGCGAGGGACCTGCTTCATCTTTTCCATGGACGCTTCAAACAAAAGCAGGTCCCTCGCTGCGCTCGGGATGACAGAGGTTCCCCCGTCGCGCGATGCTTACCCCTGCAACATCACCGCCGCGCGCCCTTCGGCGATCAGGCGCCCGGCATGCGAAATGCGAAACGCGTATTGCTGGCTGCTTTCGCTTTCTGCCAGCACCTCCGCCTCGCATTCCAGGGCATCGGTGAGGTCGTCGACGCGGGCGACATGCAGGCGCACATCGCGCAGGGCTACCAAAAAACCGGCTTTTGGCGCCGCGTTCGTCGCCGCGCCGCGCAAACCGCCATGCACGGCCATCGCCTGCGCACCGTACTCGCACAGATGCACCGCGCGCAGTCGGCCGTCGCTGCGCAACGGATGCGCGGGATCGCGATGGCCCAGGCTGCGCAGGCGCACGCTGCGCGCGTCCCATTCCAGCGCCTCGTCCCACAGGCACATCGCGCCTTTGTGCGGAATCATCGCTTCGATCGCGTCGCGGTCGATCATGCGGATGCCCTTGTAGGAGCGCCGGAAGGCGCGACCGGATTCCGATGGAGGTTCATGGTGCGGTCGCGCCTTCCGGCGCTCCTACAGGGATTGCGGACACGCCCGCATCCACATCATGCCGTGCGATCAACAGCGCCAACACGAAATTGCCGATCACGCCGAGCGTTACCGTCACGCCGATCGCGCGCAGCACCGGGATGCTGGACAGCGCCAGCAAAAAGAACACCAGCAAAGTCATCAGGCTGCAAACGATCAACGCGTGCAACGTGCGCAATTGATCGTCGATGTCGTCGCCCGCATGCTCGAAGAACAGCGCGTAATCCAGGCCGAGGCCCGCGGCGAGAATCAAGGCGACCAAATGGAACAGCGTCAATTCCACGCCGAAGCCGCGCAG
>JAGNNB010000034.1 GCA_017990865.1 Lysobacteraceae bacterium | reverse complement strand
CGCCAGCGCCAGCAGGGCATTGAAGAAGGGCGACGGCACTTCGTGCAGTTTCGTCGGCGGCGTCATCGATTGCAGCACGCGCGACACCATTTCGCGATACTCGAGCGTTTCGCCGCCGGGCAAGGCATAAGCGCGACCGAAACTGGCTTCGGAGTCGAGGCAACGAAACGCCGCATCGGCCAAGTCGCGCACATGCACCGGCTGACGACGACCGCGCGCGTCGCGCGGCAACGCGATGCGGCCGAAGCGACGCGCGATGCGCGCGATGCGCGTGAGGTTGCGGTCGCGACCGGCGCCGTAGATCAGCGTCGGCCGCAGCACGGTCGCCGCGGCGTTGCGCGCGCTCGCGGTTTCGAACACCGCACGCTCGCCCTCGCGAAGCCGCGCGGCCACATCGCGTTCGTCGGCATCGGCCGAACCGCGCTTGACGTCGATGCTGGTCGAACCGAACGCCACGACGCGCGGACAACGCAGCGAAGTCGCGGCATACCAGCGCCCGAACCAATCCAACGGCCCGCAACTGACGATGGCTTCGACCTCGTCCGGCAGGCCGCGCACGCCGGAGAAATCGCCTTGCAGCCAGTGCAAGCCGGGCTGATCGGCCTGCGATTCGCGCGATACCGCGTACACGCGCCATTCGTCGTCGCGCAGCAGATCGAGCAACGGCAGACCGATCTGGCCGCTGGCGCCGAAAACGAGGACGGTTTTCATCAAAAATACCGCGCGTTGATCGCGAAGTGCGTCGCGATGCTGGCCGCATAACCGAGCGCGATCGCCCAGGTCCATTTCAGATGGCTGAAGAAGGTGTATTGCCCGCGCGCCTGCCCCATCAACGCGACGCCGGCCGCCGATCCGATCGACAACAGACTTCCGCCCACGCCCGCGGTGAGCGTCACCAACAACCAGTGCCCGACGCTCATGTCGGGATTCATCTGCAGCACCGCGACCATCATCGGGATATTGTCGAGCACCGAGGAAATCAGGCCGATCAGGATGTTCGCGCGGGTCGGCCCGAGTTCGCCGTAGAACCACTGCGAACCGAGCGCGAGATAGCCGCAAAAGCCCAACGCGCCGACGCACATGATCACGCCGAAGAAGAACAGCAGCGTGTCCCATTCGGCGCGCGCGACTTGTTCGTAACTGTCGAAGGCGTCGACATCGCCCGGCGTCCCTTGACGATCGAACTCCGCGACTTCGGTGCGGTGCGCGGTGCGCGACAGTCGCCAGCCGTAGAGCTTCAACAATGCCAGACCCGTCATCATGCCCATGAATGGCGGCAGATGCAGGAACTGGTGAAACGCCACCGCCAGCACAATGGTCACGGCGAACAACGCGACGATCGCCCAGGCGCCGCGCTTGATCGGCACGTCTTCCGATTGCGGCTCCGGCGCGCCTTTCGGCAAGGCGACGTGCATGCACAGCGCGGGCACCAGCCAGTTCACCACCGACGGCAAAAAAAGCGCAAAAAACGTCGAAAATTCGACCAATCCGCGCTGCCACACCATCAGCGTGGTGATGTCGCCGAACGGGCTGAACGCACCGCCGGCGTTGGCGGCGACCACGATATTGATGCACGACATCGCCACGAACTTCGGGCTATCGCGGCCGACGGCCAGCACCACCGCGCACATCACCAGCGCCGTAGTGAGATTGTCGATCAACGGCGACAGGCAAAACGCCGCGCCGCCCGTGACCCAGAACAAAGCGCGGTAACCCAAACCACGACGCAGCAGACGCGCGCGCAGCGCTTCGAACAAATGGCGCTCACTCATCGCATTGACGTACGTCATCGCCGCGAGCAGAAACAACAGCAGTTCGCCGAATTCCAGCAAGTACTCGCGCACCGCATGGTGGGCCAGATCGGTTTCGCCTTGGGCGGCCGCGACCAGCGCCAACAATGCCCAGATCGCGCCGGCCGCCAGCATCACCGGCTGCGATTTGCGCAGATGCGTGTATTCCTCGACGATCACCAACAGATACGCGAACACGAACATTCCGACCGCGGCATAGCCGGCCCAATGCGCGGTGAGGTCCAACCCGGCTTGCGATGCGAAGGCGCTCGGCGCGGCCGTCGTCGCGGCCAGCGCGAACGCCAAGACACCCGCGTTTCTTGGTGCGCGCGCGGCGACCGGCGCGCGCTTGCGCACGGTCGTCGCGTCATCGGTCGAGAAATCGTCTCGGGCCACCGGCCATGCTCCTGTCCGTCGATCGGAACAGTGTAGCGGCAGGCGCGAAGCTCCGGCCACGCCAACGGCTACACGCATAGGCCGCGCGAACGCGCTGCGCTCAGTCGTTCGACGGCGCCGAGGACGGGGCTTCCGGCGCCGCCATCGGCAACGTCGCGCGCAGCCACAGATACCCGGCGATCGCCGCGAGCACCGATGCGCTCAGCACGCCCAACACGCTGGCACGCGCCAGCGCCGGATGCGTCTCGAACGCGAGCGAGGCGATGAACAGACTCATCGTGAAGCCGATGCCGCACAACAGCCCCAAGCCGACGATCGATTTGAACGAGAGATCCTGGTCGAATCGCGCCCACCCGGCGAAATGCGCGAGCGTCGCCGCCGACACCACGCCGATCGGTTTGCCCAACACCAGCCCCAATGCGATGCCGAGCGGCACCGGCGCCAGCGCATCGGCCGGCCGCATCCCGGCGAGGGACAGACCGGCATTCGCGAACGCGAACAGCGGCAGAATGCCGTACGCCACCCAGCGATGCAGCGCATGCTCCAGATGCTCCAACGGCGAGTATTCGATTTCGTCGTCGATGGCGTTGGATTTGTCGATATGCGGAATCAGCATGCCGGTCGCGACGCCGGCCAACGTGGCATGGACGCCGGATTTCAGGACGAACACCCACATCACCGCGCCCAACAGCATGTACGGCGTCAACGCGCGCACCCGCATTCGATTCATCGCGAACATGATCGCCAACGCGGTACCGGCGCCGGTCAATGCGGCAGCGGACAGTTCGCTGGTGTAAAACACGGCGATGATGACGATCGCGGCCAAATCGTCGATCACGGCGATGGTGGACAGCAGCAATTTCATCGCGATCGGCGCGCGCGAGCCCAACAGCGACAGGATGCCGAGCGCGAACGCGATATCGGTGGCCGCGGGAATCGCCCAGCCGCGCATCGCCGCCGCATCGCCGCGATTGACGGCGGCGTAGATCAGCGCGGGCACGGCCACGCCGGCGGCGGCGCAGAGCAAAGGCTGCACGAGCTGCGCGCGGCTCGACAATTGGCCGCTCAACACTTCGCGCTTGATCTCCAGCGCGACCAGCAGGAAAAAGATCGCCATCAAACCGTCGTTGATCCACAGCAACAACGGCTTGGCCAGATCGAGCGAGCCGACGCGCACCTGCACGGGCAATCCGCGGAACTGCTCGTACAGCGACGACCACGGCGAATTCGCCAGCAGCATCGCGAGCACAGCCGCACCGATCAACACGATGCCGCCGGCCGCTTCCATCTGGAAGAAATCGTGCAGCGCACGCGCAGCGCGCGCGCCGACACCCGCAGGCGGGGCAGGCGAAGGCGGTACGGATCGCGGCATGGTCGTCATAACAGAATCAGGATCGGCAGGTGGGCGTCATGCGCGCAACGCATGGCGCTTCGATGCCGGCGCGCTCAGCGCATCAGCACGAACTCGAACGCGACCCAACCGATCAGCGCCAGCACCAACACGGCGCCTTCGCCGCGGCTGATGTGCAAATCGCGCCGCAGCATCGGATACAGCAACAAGCTGAACGCAAGCGCGGCCGGCAGTTCGAAACGCACGAAGGATGCCGGGATCGGCAGATCGCGCAACGCGGCCATGCCGCCGACGATCGCCAACAGATTGAACAGGCTGGAACCGATCACATGGCCGGCGACGATATCGCCTTGGCCGCGGCGTGCGGCGATGGCGGCGGTGACGACCTCCGGCAGCGCAGTGCCGATGGCGACGATCAACAAGCCGGTGGTCAACGGCGTCATGCCGAGCGCCTGCCCCAACACCGGCGCGTGTTTCACCACGTAGTACGCGCCGTAGTACAGGGCCACCGCACCGATCGCCAAGCGCAGCGCGTTGCGCCCCAGGCCGGCGTCGGTCGCTTCGTATTCGGTCAGCTCGCGCTTCACGTCCTCGCTTTCGCTGCGGCTGCGCAGCGTCGCGAACACCAGAACGGCGAGGAAGGCGACGAGAAAAACGATGCCCTCGATGCGCGACAACGCGCCGTCGTAGCCCAGCGCGATGGTTGCGATGGTCGCGGCCATCAGGCACAACAGCAACGGCGCCAATCCGCGCCAGCGAATGGTCAACGGCGCGACCAACGCGGCTACACCAAGGGTCAGGCCGAAATTGACGATATTGCTGCCGACCGCGTTGCCGAGCGCGAGGCTCTGACTGCCGGTGAAGTAGGCGCGCGTATTGACCGCGAGTTCGGGTATGGAGGTCGCGAACGCGACCAGGAACATGCCGGTCGCGAACGGCGACAGCTTCAAACGCTGGGCCAGACCCGACGCGGCCTTGACCACCGAATCGCCGCCGAGCAACAGCAATACCAGGCCGAACAGCAGACTGAGCGTCGTCATTATCGCCACCTCACCCGTCGCGCCGCGCGGCGCCCGATGCGGTGGATTCTATGTCAGACCGACCGGCTTGGCACCCGGCGCGATGCGTTATGCGGCCGTCTCGACACTCAACGCCCGGCGAAATGCCGCTGCAAGCCCGCCCAGCACTGCTGGTATTCGCGCTGACGATGCGCCGCCGACAAGGCTTGCGCGGTCGGACGGATCACCGCACGGCTTTCGAACATGAAGGCCATTGTGCCTTCGATGTAGTCGGGCTTCGATGTATCCGCGTTGCTGGCTTTCTCGAACGTCGCCGCATCCGGGCCGTGGCCGGTCATGCAGTTGTGCAACGAGCAACCGCCCGGCGCGAAACCGTCGGCTTTGGCGTCGTACACGCCATGCACCAGGCCCATGAATTCGCTGGCGATATTGCGATGGAACCACGGCGGCCGGAAGGTATCGCGCATCGCCAGAATGCGCGGCGGGAAAATCACGAAATCCAGATTGCCCACGCCCGGCGAATCGGTCGGCGAAGTCAGCACGAGGAAGATGCTGGGATCGGGGTGATCGTAGCTGATCGAACCGATGGTGTTGAACCGGCGCAGGTCGTATTTGTACGGCGCGTGATTGCCGTGCCACGCCACCACGTCGAGCGGCGAGTGATCGATGCTCGCGCGCCACAAATGGCCCTGGAATTTCGCGATCAGTTCGAAATCGTTCTCGATGTCTTCGTACGCCGCGTTGGGCGTGAGGAAATCGCGCGGATTCGCCAAGCCGTTGCTGCCGATCGGCCCGAGGTCCGGAATGCGCATGAACGCACCGAAGTTTTCGCAGATGTAGCCGCGCGCGACGCCGTCGGGCAAGGACACGCGGAAGCGGATGCCGCGCGGGATCACCGCGATCTCCTGCGGTTCGATCTCGATCACGCCCAGTTCGGTGTCGATCTTAAGCCGGCCGTGTTGCGGCACGATCAACAGCTCGCCGTCGGCATCGTAGAAGTAGCGGCCGTCCATATCGCGATTGGCGGCGTACAAATGCACGCCGATACCGCCGGCGGCCGCGGGCGAACCGTTGCCGGCCATCGTGAACAGACCGTCGACGAAATCGACCGGCGCCGCGCTGGCGTCGGTCCCCGGCATCGGCAGCGGGCTCCAGCGCAGTTGGTCCGGCGTCACCGGACCATCGCCGAAATCGTTGTGGAACTCCGGCTGCGCGTAGGGCATGAACTCGCCATGCATCGCCGCCGGCCGGATGCGATACATCCAACTGCGGCGATTCTGATGCCGCGGCGCGGTGAACGCGGTGCCGTTGATCTGCTCCGCGTACAAACCGTGCGCGACTTTCTGCGGCGAATTGCGGCCTTCCGGCAGCGTGCCTGCAAGCGCTTCGCTGGCGAATTCGTTGCCGAAACCGGATTGGTAGCCGTTGGATTTCATGCTCGTGTCACTCGCTTTTGAGCCCCTCTCCCGTCGGGAGAGGGGTTGGGGTGAGGGTCGGTTCGGCGACGAGTCTCCAAACTTCGTCGACGACCGTTTCGGTGTGCCGCAATACGTCGTGATCCCAGAACCTCGCGATACGCCATCCCCGCGCGACGAGATAGCGAGTGCGCGCCGAATCTTTTTCCGGCGAGTGCTGCGACCCATCGACTTCTACGATCAACTTCGCGGCGATACAGCAGAAATCGGCGATGTAGGGAGGAATCGGATACTGTCGTCGGAACTTCGCACCATCGAGACGCCTCGCCCGGAGATGCCGCCATAACGCGTGTTCGGCATCGGTCATATCCCGACGCAGGCGACGCGAGGCTTGCAGGGTCTTCGTCGGCAAGGGCGGCGTTGTTGTCATCCTGTCTCCGACCCTCTCCCCCGGCCCCTCTCCCGAGGGGAGAGGGGTGAACGAGCATGCTCGACGATTCCTTTACAACACGCCGCGACGCATCTGATCGCGTTCGATGCTCTCGAACAGCGCCTTGAAATTGCCTTCGCCGAAGCCTTCGTTGCCTTTGCGCTGGATGATCTCGAAGAAGATCGGGCCGATCGCGTTCTGGGTGAAGATTTGCAGCAGTTTGCGCTGCGAATCGTTCGCGTCGGCGTCGATCAGGATTTTATTCCTGGTCAGTCGCGGCAGATCCTCGCCATGGCCCGGCACGCGCTGATCCACCACATCGAAATACGTCTCCGGCGTATCCAGGAATTCGATGCCGTTCGCGCGCATCGCCTCGACGGTTTCGTAGATGTCGTCGGTGAAACAGGCGATGTGCTGGATGCCTTCGCCGTTGTACTGCTGCAGGTATTCGTTGATCTGCGATTTCGGGTCGGACGATTCGTTGAGCGGAATGCGCACGATGCCGTCCGGCGCGGTCATCGCCTTCGACAGCAGGCCGGTTTTCGCGCCTTTGATATCGAAGTAGCGGATCTCGCGGAAATTGAACAGGCGCTCGTAATAGTCCGCCCACTTCTCCATGTTGCCGAAGTACAGGTTGTGGGTGAGGTGGTCGATGAAAGTCAAACCCAAACCTTTCGGCATCATCTCCGCGTCCGGCAGCCATTCGTAATCCGGGTCGTGGATCGTGCCTTTGTCGTCGTAGCGATCGACGATGTACAGCATGCAGCCGCCGATGCCTTCGATCACCGGCGCGGCCACGGCTTTGGTCAACTCGCGCGGGCCGATCTGCGTGGCGCCGTTCTTCATGGCCTGCACGCGCACCCATTCGGCCAGTTTGTTCACGCGGATCGCGAAGCCGCAGGCGCTGGGGCCGTGCTTGGCGGCGAAGTCGGCGGCGAAGGAATCGGGATCTTCGTTGATCAGGAACGTGCAATCGCCTTGGCGATAGGTGCTGATCGCGCGCGTCTTGTGGCGCGCGACTTTCACGAAGCCCAGGCGACGGAAATAGTCGTGCAAGTGTTCGGCCTGACCGGCCGGCGCGGCGAATTCGACGAATTCGAAACCGTCGATCCCCATCGGGTTCTCGAAGGTGACGAGCGATGAAGCGGTTTGCGGGGCGTTTTGAGGCTGTGCGCTCATGACGGAACTCCAGTGACGAGACCCCGCAGCGGACGACGCGATGCCGTGGCTTGCCCGGGCCGAGGTCGAGGAATATAGTTTCAGGTGAAACCAATTGCAAGCCACGCCATGTCCGCTCGCGCCACTCGTCCGTCCGCCTCGAAACCCGCGTCGCCGCGGCCGCACGCACGCACGTCCGGCGCGGAGGCGTCGGCGTCGGCCCCTCAGGCGCCCGACCATCAGGCACTCGATCTCGAACGCTTCCTGCCCTACCGGTTGAGCGTGCTGTCCAACCGCATCAGCCAAAACATCGCCCAGGGCTATGCCGAGCGCTTCGGGATCGGCATCACCGAATGGCGGGTGATCGCGGTGTTGGGCCGCGACGCAGAACTGTCGGCCAATGAAGTGGCCGAACGCACGGCGATGGACAAAGTAGCGGTCAGCCGCGCGGTGGCGCGGCTGCTCGAACGCGGCTTGCTGCAACGCGATACCCACGGCGACGACCGCCGCAGATCGGTGCTGGAATTGAGCGAGGCCGGCTACGCCGTTTACGACGACGTGGTGCCGGTGGCGCGCGATTACGAACAGCGCCTGCTGGCGCCGCTGGACGAGGCCGAGCGCGCGATGCTCGACGGTTTATTGAAGAAACTGGCGGCAGCGACGGAGACGCTGGGCGAAGCGAAGGATTGAGCCAAGGCCGAAATGCGCACTCTCCGCCCGCAGATCACTCGTACTCGAATCGGGCGAAGTGCTTCACAACCCGAACGTCAGACTGCACGACATCGATCGAAAAACGCCCGAATTCCGTCTGAGGGTCGTCATCGTGCTGCGCGATCCGGACATGACGGCCATGCCAGAGATCGGACAAGGCACCGGTAGCGCCGAACAGGCGCAAACACAGTGTCGGGATAGCCTCGCCATCGCCCATGAGCGCCGATTCGATCGTGAGCACGCATGAACGGTACTGCTCCGGGTCGAAGCGAGGCTCATAGCGATATCCCGCAACGATAGAACGCGGGCCGAAATCGCGAACCAGCAATGAGCCGGAAGGCGCCAACACGAATTCAGCGCTCAACACAACCAGCCGCGCTTGCGCGCGCGTCTCGCGTACCACACCAGGAAGATCGAGACCGCCAGCACCATCGCCGGCATCGCGAGCGCGCTCGGGCCGTAAACGGCATAGGTGTCGGCGATGAAGAATGCCTGGACGATCTGCACCACCACGCCGACGCACGACAACGCCAGCACCGGCACCGCGATGCGGCTGCGCAACAACAACATCAAGCAACCCGCGGCGCCGCCGAACACCGCGACGGCGAATGCGGCCGTCGCCCAGGCCGGGCGCGATTGCAATAAGGCGCGCTGCGCTTCGGGCATCGCGCCCAGCGCTTCGGCGCTCATCGTCGCCTCTTGCACATAGGCCATGACGCCCAGCAGATTCCAGGCCAGCAGCAGAGCGGAAACGATCCAGAACCACTTGGACGGACGATGCGACACCCGCATGACACCCCCTCGACGAGATCCCGATGCCAGACGGCCCGCCTCCCCGCGCGCCGTCGCACCGCCATCATACGCCGCCTGTTCAACCCGCGAAGTCGATCCGCGAACTGGGCCCACGAACTAGGCCAGTCAACGTCGAACTTCGCGCGGGTTCGCGAGCGGACGCGCGATCGTCGTCCGCTCGCCCGGCGACGGCAGGCCGCACCGCCTCAAGGGCGGGTGCGGCGATGCGATCACTTCACGCCGTGCATCAACTTCTGAATCAGCGGCGCGATCAGGAACAACAGCACGCCGAAGCCGATCAGCGACCAGAACCCGAAGGTGTAGCCGGACAGCGCAGACGCGGTGGTCATGCCGCCTTCGCCGCTCACGTGGCCAGCGAAGATGCCGGACAGATTGTTGCCGATGCCGGTGGACAGGAACCAACCGCCCATGCCGAAGCCGACGAGCCGCATCGGCGCGAGTTTGGTCACCATCGACAAACCGATCGGCGACAGGCACAGCTCGCCGATGGACTGAATCCAATACACCGCGAACAGCGTCCAGAACGGGATCTTCAAGGTCGCCGGATCGACCAGCGAGGACAGCGCGAACATCAACAGCAGGAAAGCCAAGCCGTTGAACAACAGGCCCAAACCGAATTTGCGCGGAATCGACGGATTCATACGGCCCAGCTTCACCCAAATCCACGCGATGACCGGCGCCAGCAGGATGATCGCCACCGAGTTCACGCTTTGGAACCAAGCGGTGGGGAATGTCCAGCCGCCGAAATCGCGATTCACGATATTGTCGGCGAGGAAGGTGAACGAGCTGCCGGCCTGCTCGAAGAACATCCAGAACAGGATGTTGAAGGCGAAGATGATCAGCATCGCGATGACTTTGTCGCGGGCTTCTTTGCCGTTGCGGATGCCTTCGATCAGCAGCATCACCGCGAGCAACACGAACATCACGGTGAGGATGATCTGCAGTTTCTGCGCGCCGAGCGCGAGCAGGAAGTACACCACCGGCACCACGCAGGCCGCGCCGATGGCGACGATGATGACGCGGTTGAGGCTTTCCCCGCCGACCGGCGGGGCGCCGATGCCCTTGAGCTGACCGCGACCGAGCCAGAACCAGAAGGTGCTGATCAGCATGCCGATGGCGGCCGCGATGAACACCACTTTGTAGGCCGGCATCGTCTCGGTGCCGAACACTTTCTCGGCGAGGATCTGGGTCAGGATCGGGGCGATGAACGCGCCGGCGTTGATGCCCATGTAGAAGATGGTGAAGCCCGAATCGCGGCGATCGTCGCCTTGGGCGTAGATCTTGCCGACGACGGTCGAGATGATCGGTTTGAACAGACCGTTGCCGACGACGATGGTGGCGAGACCGAGCTTGAACACGTCCTCGTTGGGAATGCTCACCAGGAACAAACCGATGGCCATGATCACCGCGCCGACCAGGATCGAACGCTGATAACCGATGTAACGGTCGGCGACGTAGCCGCCGAAGATCGCGCCGGCGTAGACCAAAGCCAGATACGAGCCGTAGATCAAACCGGCGGGCGCCTGACCGGTCGCCTCGCCGTTGTAGAACTGCGCCACGATGTACAGCACCAGCGCCCAACGAATGCCGTAGAACGCGAAGCGTTCCCAGAATTCCGCCATGAACAACATCCACAACGGTTTGGGATGTCCCAGGACTTGATCGAATTCGGGGATGGCCGACGGTTGATCGGTAGTGGCGGTCGCTCCGCTCATGCGGGGTCTCTCTCTTTGAATAGATGGGTTGTGCGAAAGGCGTTCGCGCCATTCCCGCGGGGGTCTGGTCGCCGGCGGAGAATGACCGACCCGCTCCGGTGCGTCAAACCGGGCGGCGCGTGGTGCGCCGCAACATCGGCCGGGATTCAGGGCTTCGGGCGAAGATAGCGCGCATCGTCGAACGTCGCGCACCATTGCGGTCGATACACCACGATCAGCACGATGGCGCCGCCGGAAAGGAAGCCTTCGCCGAACATCATCGGCAGGGTCGCCGCCGCGTAGGCCGCGGCCGCCGAGTCGTTCAGCCAATACGCAAGGCCGGCTTTCGCCAGATTGCTGGCGGCGATGGCGACGGCGCCGCCGAAAAAGCCGCGAACCATCACGTAGACGAAGACGTTCGGCGGTAGACGTCGCTCGATGCCGTTCGCGACCGCCTGCGCCACCGCCACCGGCAGCGCGCCCGCGACCAGGAAATCAGGCGCCCACCCGTACCACGCGCTGCCCATCGCCCACGCCGCGAGGCTGGCGATCGCCATCGACCACAGCGCGAAGCGCGGCCCGAACATCAGCGTCGCCAAGGCCGCGCCGATGAAATGCAGACGCACGCCCACCAATGCATCGGTGTTGAAAAAGCGCAGGCCGCAAAACACCGCGGTCGCCACCAGCAACACGCGCCAAGCCTCGGCGTCGTCGCGCAATTTGTGCCACGGCAAACGCCGCGCCGCCGCGCCCAGAATCGCCATGGCGGCGAACATCGCCGCCCATGCGATCGGGCCGGACAGCGAATCGATCGCCGCGATCGGCATCACCGTCGCGATCGTCCGCGAAGCATCAGCGATCCGCCGCCTTGCGCGGATCGCGCAACGGTCCCACCACCGTGCGCACATCGAACAGTTCGGGGAAGAACGTCAGATCCAATGCTTGCTTGAGGAACGGCGCGCCACTGGAACCGCCGGTGCCGCGCTTGAAGCCGATCACGCGCATCACCGTGCGCAAATGCCGGAAACGCCAGATCTGGAATTGCGTCTCCAGATCGACCATGTCCTCGCACAAGGCATATTCGCGCCAGTAGGTCGCGGTGTCTTCGTAGATGCGTTCGAACACCGGCACCAGTTCCGGATCGAACACATGCGGTTTGGTCCAATCGCGCTGCAGATATTTCTCCGGCACGGCATGGCCCCAGCGCGCGAGATAACGCAGGAATTCGTCGTACAGACTCGGCGCTTCCAGCACCGCGCGCAATCGCGCCTGCAGTTCCGCGTCGTAATCGAACACCCGCAGCATCGCGGCGTTCTTGTTGCCCATCAGGAATTCCACGGTGCGGTATTGCAGCGATTGGAAGCCCGACGACGGCCCCAGCACATGGCGGAATTCCATGTATTCCGAAGGCGTCAGCGTTTCCAGCACCGACCACATGCTGGTGAGCTGCTCTTGCACGCGCTTGCAGCGCGCGGCGACTTTGCCGAATTGCCAGACGCGATCGTTGCGCATGTGATCGACGGTGGCGCTCAACTCGTGCACCAACAGCTTCATCCACAGTTCCGCGACTTGGTGCTGAACGATGAACAGCATTTCGTCATGATGCGGCGGGTCGGATAACGGCAATTGCGAGGACAGCAATCGGTCCAACTGCAGATAGCCGCTGTAGGTCATCCGACCGGCGAGGTCGGTGTGGATGTCCGCTTCGAGGGGACGCTCGTTCTGATCGATAGCCATGTCTCAGGCTAACCCGACCGGGCGCCGCGGCGATACCGCATCGCCGGGGCCGCGGCCGACGCTACCGACCGCGTGGGCTCCGAACGCCACAGGACGAGGCGATGAGACCATAACGATAGAGACGACGCGAAGAATGGTATTTAAGCGATTGATTTTCGTGGGCAGCATCGGGAATTCCGCGACGGGCACGCCTCGGTGAAGATCCTCGACCGGGGCCAGTCATCGGATTGCAACCCACGACACTGAGGATTTCCGTCACAATTCGTGTCCCGCGCGCAGCCGCGGTCTCTATTCGACAGAGCACTTAGGGGAATCACGCATGTTCCGATTCATCAGCCGCGTCCTCGCGGCCGGACTTCTGCTCACTGCGGGCGGCGTCAACGCCCAGGTAGTGGTCAGCCAGCTTCATGGCGGCGGCGGCAATACCGGCGCGACTTACCGCAGCGACTACATCGAACTGCACAACAACGGCGTTACGTCGGTCGATCTGACCGGCTGGTCCGTGCAATACGCCTCCTCGACCGGCACCACATGGACCCGGACGAACCTCAGCGGCTCGATCGCCGCGGGCGGCTATTACCTGATCAAGCAGGCCGACGGCGCGAATACCGCCGCGTTGGCGCTGCCGACACCGGATGCCACCGGCACCATCGCGATGAGCGGCACCGCCGGCAAAATCGCGCTGACCAACAACCAGACCACGCTGACCGGCGCCTGCCCGACCGGCGGCGCCATCGTCGACTTCGTCGGTTTCGGCACCGCCAATTGCTCGGAAACCGCGCCGACGCCGGCCCCGAGCAACACGCTTGCCGTGCTGCGCGCCGACAGCGGTTGTACCGATACGGCGAACAACAGCACCGACTTCGCCACCGGCGCGCCGAACCCGCGCAATAG
>JAGNNB010000405.1 GCA_017990865.1 Lysobacteraceae bacterium | reverse complement strand
CGCCGATGAATCGACGCTTCTCGCCGCGTTTGAACACGCTCCTGCTCGCGCTCGCCCTGCCGTTCGCGCTCGCCGCTTGCGGCAATAAAGGCCCCTTGGTGATGCCGGATCGGCCGACGGCCGGTGCCTCGACAGAAGCGCCCGCCGAAGCGCCCGCCGAAGCGACACCGGCGCCCGCGCCCGCGGAGACGCCGGTTGAGGCGCCCGCCGCCGACACGCCGCCGCCGCCGCCCGGCCGCTGAGCCATGCCGCAAACCGCGCAGTCCCCGCTGCGGTTCAGCAAAATGCACGGCGCGGGCAACGATTTCGTCGTGCTCGATCTGCGCGGTCGCGACGGCGCCGCCGACGACGCACCGCCCAGCGCGGCGCTGTGCCGAAACTTGGCCGATCGCCACATCGGCATCGGCTGCGATCAGTTGCTCACCGTCGAATCGCCGCGCAGCGCCGGTGCCCTGGCGAGTTATCGGATCTGGAACAGCGACGCCTCCAGCGCCCAGCAATGCGGTAACGGCGCGCGTTGCGTCGCTGCTTGGGTGCTGCGCGACCACGCACAGCGCGGCCTGGCGCCGCCGGACAACGATCGTTTCGCGCTCGATAGCCCGACCGGCACGCACAGCGTCCATGCTCTGGGCGGCGATCGTTTCCGCATCGCGATGGGCGTGCCGGAGTTCGCGCCGGCGGCCATTCCTCTCGTCGGTTTTGAAAACGGCCAAGACGGCTACCTGTTGGAATTCGGCGGCCGTCCGCTGCGCTTCGGCGCGGTGTCGATGGGCAACCCGCACGCCTTGATCGAAGTGCCCGAAGCCGCGACCGCGCCGGTCGCGCTGCTCGGCGCTTATCTGCAGGGGCATCGCATGTTTCCCGATTCGGTGAACGTGGGTTTCGCCGAAGTGGCCTCGCGCGAACGGATCAAACTGCGCGTGTTCGAGCGCGGCGTCGGCGAAACCCTGGCCTGCGGCAGCGGCGCTTGCGCGGCGGCGGCCATCCTGATGCGGCGCGATCGCATCGATCGCGAGGTCGATGTCGTGTTGCCCGGCGGCACCTTGCGCATCGCCTGGCCCGACGATGCGTCCGCAATCACCATGGCCGGCCCGGCCGCATTCGTTTTCGAGGGAGAGTGGTGGCGATGATCGATCCGTTCGACAAACAGTCCGGCGAAAAGCTGGGCGCGCACGAAGTCGCCGCGTGGTTGCGGCGGCATCCGAGTTTTCTGCAGCAATTCCCCGATTTGGCGATCACCCTGGTGGTGCCGCGCGAGCAGGGCTCGGCGTCGTCGTTGGCGAGCTATCAACTCGACATCCTGCGCGAGAAGAATCGCGAACTGTCGCGGCGGTTGCAGGATCTGTTCGGCAACGCGCAGGAAAACGAGCGGCTGGCGGTGCGCACGCATCAATTGACGCTGGCGCTGATGAAACAAACCAGCGCCGCCGACACCGCGCGCGCGATGGCCGCCGCGCTGGCCGAGGATTTCGACGGCGACGCCGTGCGTTTCGTGTTGTTCGCGCCGGTGCCGGGCTTGGACGAAAACGAATGGCTGCGTGTGTTGCCCGAAGCGGACGAACGCCTGTCGCCGTTCCGCGATTGCATCCGCGACGGCCAACCGATCTGCGGACGCCTGCATCCGGACAAGAACGCATTGCTGTACGGCGATCGTATCGAAGAGGTGCAATCCAGCGCATTGCTGCCGTTGCAGGGGCTGGGCTTGCTCGCCGTGGGCAGTCGCGAACCCAACCGGTTCTATCCCGGCATGGGCACGTTGTTCCTGCGGATGATGGGCGAGGCGTTCGTGGCGGCGATGCGGCGGTATTCCGGCGCGTGATCTGCGCATAGCCGACGCATCATCGGAAGGAGCGCATCGTGCAGGCGGTCGAATACGGCATTCTCTGTCTCCCCTCGGACGAGAAAGCGCTCGTCAAGAACGTCAATGCGTTTCTGGCGACGCTCGGCTATCGCAAGATGTACAAATGGGCGCCGAGCGGCGTGCGCGATCCCGACCATCCCGAAGACGAGCCGCGCTATTCGCATTACTACTGCCAATTCTTGAAACAGCATCCGCGCTGGCATTTCGAGCTGTACCCGAACGTCGATCTGGACGGCAAAGCGCGCTTTCCCGAACGTCTCGATGCCGGCTGGACGCTGTTCGTCAATAAGCCGTTTCCAGAAAGCAACTCGCCGGACGACGACGCGGCGCTGGAAAGTTTCTTCGCCGCGTTGACAGCGCATCTCGGTTTCCCGGCGGCCACGCTGCATCGCTACGCACCGGGCGAGAACCGGCGATGAACGGTGGCGAGCTCAACCTCGCGCTGGTCGTCGCCGCCGCGCTCAGTGCATTGGCTGCGTTGCTGCATGTCGGTTGCATCGTCTTCGGCGCGCCGTGGTATCGGTTTTTCGGCGCGGGCGAGCGGATGGCGCGACAAGCCGAGGCCGGCGATTGGCGCCCCGCGGCGATCACCGCCGGTATCGTCCTGGTGTTGACGATCTGGTCGCTGTACGCGCTGTCAGGCGCCGGCGCGATGCCCGCATTGCCGTGGTTATGGCCGGCGTTGTTCGCCATCGCGGGCGTTTACACCGTGCGCGGCCTCGCCGGAGCGGTCTACGCCGCACTACGACGCCCGAAGGATCGCGCGTTTTGGTGGTGGAGTTCGGCGATCTGTCTCGCGTTCGGCGCGGTGCATTGGATCGGGATCGCCCAAGTGTGGCCGACAAGATGAGCGCGCCGTCTCTCACCGACGATTTCCTCGCCCACCTGCAGGTCGAGCGCCGGATGTCGGCGCATACGCTCGATGCGTATCGCCGCGATTTGGATGCGCTGACGCAGTGGACGCAAGCGCAGGGCATCGACGATGTGGTCGCTGTGCATATCGAACAATTGCGCGCTTTCGTCGCCAGCGAACATCGCCGCGGCCTGTCGCCGAAGAGTCTGCAGCGTCGGTTATCCGCTTGCCGCAGTTTTTATCGCTGGTTGCTCAAGCACGGCCGCATCGCCGCCAGCCCGGCCGCGGGACTGCGCGCGCCGAAAGCGCCGCGCAAATTGCCGCAGGTGCTCGATGTCGACGAAGCCGTGCAGTTGGTGGAATTGCCCACCGACACGCCGCTGGGCGTGCGCGACCGCGCGATCCTGGAATTGTTCTACAGCTCCGGCCTGCGCCTGAGCGAACTGTGCGCGCTGCGATGGCGCGATCTCGATTTCGCCGAAGGCCTCGTCACCGTGCTCGGCAAAGGCAGCAAGCAGCGCACCGTACCGGTGGGCTCGCACGCGCGCAACGCGCTGCAGACGTGGCGCGAGTCGTCACAGGGCCGCAACGAAGCGCCGGTGTTCCCCGGCCGCGGCGGCGGACCGATCACCCCGCGCGCGGTGCAGATTCGCCTCCGTCAACTCGCGCAGCGCCAAGGCCTGTTCAAGCGCGTGCATCCGCATTTGCTGCGGCACTCCTTCGCCAGCCATGTGCTGGAGTCTTCGGGCGACTTGCGCGGCGTGCAGGAATTGCTCGGCCACGCCGATATCGCCACCACCCAGATCTACACGCATCTGGATTACCAGCACCTCGCGAAGGTGTACGACGGCGCGCACCCGCGGGCGAAGCGGAAATCCTG
>JAGNNB010000404.1 GCA_017990865.1 Lysobacteraceae bacterium | reverse complement strand
ACCCGCCGCGCCGAAAACGGCGAGCGCGTGAAAGAGCATTTGCTGCTCACTCGCTACAGCCCCGCGCGCGTGGAAACCGGCGAAATGCTCAGCATCAAGGACGTCGAAGACGTGCTGGGGCTGAAGACGGTCGGCGTGATTCCCGAATCACCCGACGTGCTGAATGCCTCGAACAAAGGCGAGCCGGTGATTCTCGACATGGAATCCAATGCCGGTCAGGCGTACGACGACGCCGTGGCCCGACTGATGGGCGAGGAACGCCCGATGCGCTTCACGCAATTCGAAAAGAAGGGTTTCTTCAGCAAGCTGTTCGGAGGCTGATCGATGGCCCTGTTCGATTTTCTCAAGACCAAGAAGAACACCGCGTCGATCGCGAAAGAGCGGCTGCGCATCATCGTCGCGCAGGAGCGCAGCAGCCGCGGCGCGCCGGATTATCTGCCGCTGCTGCAGCGCGAATTGCTGGAAGTGATTCGCAAGTACGTGAGCGTCGACGCCGATGCGGTGAAAGTCGATGTGGTGAAAGACGGCGAACACGATGTGCTCGATATTTCAGTCTCCTTGCCCGACGGCCGCTCTTCCCCCTGACTTGCTTCACTGAACCGCCCACACTGAATCGCATCTACTAAATCGCGCCGTCGCCACGCACCGAGGTTCGCACGATGTCCGCCGTCCCGCTCGTTCCGTCCGCACCGCCCGAAGAACCGGCGGTGCTGCGGCTGCGCGACGTGTCCGAGGCCGATGTCCTCGCCCTGCTCGCACGCTACGGCGTCCGTTTAGTGCGCGTCGAGGACGGCGCACCGATTCCCGGCAGTTTCTGGGGCGAAAGCGAAGCGGGCATCATCGCCGGCGCCGTTTACGCACGCGGCGATACGCCGCTGCATTCGCTGCTGCATGAGGCCTGCCATCTGATCGTGTTGTCGCCGGAAGTGCGGATGCGCATTCACACCAATGCGACCGACTCGGTCTTCGAAGAAGACGCGACCTGTTATCTGCAATTGCTGCTGGCGGATCGCCTACCCGGCTTCGGTATCGATCGCGGGTTCGCCGATATGGACGCCTGGGGCTACACCTTCCGCCTGGGCTCCGCGCGCGCATGGTTCGAACGCGACGCCGAAGACGCCGCGCAATTCCTGCGCGAACTGCCGCATCTGCGCGGCTTGCCGGGCGGTATGCCCGAAACGATCTAGCGGCGCGACGGATCATTCGCGCGCATTCTCCACACCCGCACACAGGAGCGCCTGTCGTGACGAATGTGCTTTACATCGGCAACAAGAATTATTCCTCGTGGTCGCTGCGGCCCTGGTTGGTGCTGCGCTGGGGCGGCATTGCGTTCGAAGAACGTCTGATTCGCCTGGATCAGGCCGGCTACGGCCGCCAAGCCATCGCCGAGGTGAAAGCCGTGGCGCCGAACGGCACGGTCCCCGCGCTGATGAGCGATGGCGTGCAGATTTGGGACAGCCTCGCCATCGCCGAATGGGCGGCGGAGCGCGCCGCGCCCGGGGTGTTGTGGCCTGAAGACCCCATCCTGCGCGCGCAGGCGCGATCGGCGACCTGCGAGATGCACGCCGGTTTCGCGGCCGTGCGTCGCGACTTGTCGATGAATATCCACCGTCGCCTGGCCGCGCAGCCCGATTGGCCGGAGGACACGTGCCGCGGGCTCGCCCGCATCGACGAACTCTGGCGCACGCTGCGCGAACGGCATGCGCACCTCGGGCCCTACCTGTTCGGACAGCGCAGCATCGCCGACGCGTTCTACGCGCCGGTCGCCTCGCGCCTGCGCACCTACGCCGTGCCGTGTTCGGGCGCCGTCGCCGAGTATCGCGACACGCTGCTGGCCGACCCGGACTTCTTGGCTTGGGAAGGCGACAGCGAGCCCGACAGTTGGGACGCCTCCGGCTACTCGGTGATCGACCGCTTGCACACGTGATGCCGGACGGCCTTGCGCCGCATCCCCGCCGCGACTAGCCTGCGGCACACACGTCCATCGGCCGGAGACTTCCCGTGACACCACGCATCGCCCTCCTCGCCCTCGCCATCGGCGCGAGCCTCACCGTCAGCGTTCGCAGCGACGCCGCCGATACAACCCCGCCCGCCGGAGGCTCGGCGTCCAAAGACGCGACGGCGGACCAGTTCGTCGCCCGCGTCAACGCCGAATACAAGGCGATGTACCCGGACATGACCGCCGCGCAGTGGCTGTCGGTCACGCACATCAACGACGACAGTCAAGCGCTGGCCGCGAAAGCGAACGAGCGTTTCCTCGCTAACCTCAATCGCTGGATCGAGGAATCCAAACGCTACACCGGCAAACCGATGTCGGCGGACAGCCAGCGCGCGATTCTGCTGATGAAATTGTCGACCTCGATGCCGCCGCCGAAGGACCCGAAAAAAATCGAGGAACTGACCAAAATCGCCACCAGGATGGAAGGCGACTACGGCGCCGGGAAATACTGCACCGGCGAAGGCGATGCGAAGGTGTGCCGCGATCTGGGCGAACTGAGCGATGTGCTCGCCAGCAGCCGCGATTACGCGGCGCAGCTCGATGCGTGGCAAGGCTGGCACACCATTGCGCAACCGATCCGCAAGGACTACACGCGCTTCGTCGAATTGGTGAACGAAGGCGCCCGCGACATGGGCTTCGCCGATGCCGGCGAAATGTGGCGCTCCGGCTACGACATGAGCCCCGCCGAAATCGCCGCCGAAACCGATCGGCTGTGGGGTCAGGTCAAACCGCTGTACGAACAACTGCATTGTTACGCGCGCGGCAAACTGCAGGCGAAATACGGCGCCGATAAAGGCGCGGTCGCGGGCGGCATGCTGCCGGCGCATCTGATGGGCAATATGTGGCAACAGGATTGGGGCAATCTTTGGGATGTCCTCGAACCCTACAAAGGCGCGGGCAGTCTCGACATCACCGGCGCATGGCAGAAACGCTACGCGTTCTATCGCGACAAGGCCATCGCCGAGGCCGGCGCCAACGCCACCAGCGTCGCGCTGGTCGAAGCCGACCGCGCCGCGCAGATGGACACCGCGAAAGAAATGACCAAGCGCGCGGAAGAATTCTACGTGTCGCTCGGCATGCCGAAATTGCCGGCGAGTTATTGGACGAAGACGCAGTTCCTGCAACCGCGCGACCGCGACGTGGTCTGCCACGCCAGCGCCTGGGACATGAACATGGCCGGCGATGTGCGCACCAAGATGTGCATCAAGCCGAACGAAGAAGAGTTCACCACGATCTATCACGAACTCGGCCACGTCTATTACTACCTCGCCTACAACGACAAACCGCCGCTGTTCCAGGCCGGTGCGCACGACGGTTTCCACGAAGCGATCGGCGACACCATCGTGCTGTCGATGACGCCGAAGTATCTGCAATCGATCGGCTTGGTCGGCGAACAACAGCAAAGCCAGGAAGCCGTGATCAACGCGCAGATGCGCATGGCGTTGGCGAAAGTCTCGTTCATGCCGTTCGGCCTGATGATCGACCGCTGGCGCTGGGGCGTGTTCGACGGTTCGATCAAACCCGAGAACTACAACAAGGCCTGGTGGGAACTCAAAGCGAAATACCAGGGCGTCGCCCCGGTGAGCGCGCGCGGCGAAGA
>JAGNNB010000403.1 GCA_017990865.1 Lysobacteraceae bacterium | reverse complement strand
CACGCGCTGAATCTGCGCGACTCCGGCTTCGATGTCGTCGTCGGCCTTCGCTCGGGCGGCCCGACGGAAGTCAAAGCGCTCGCCGACGGCTTCACGGTGAAATCGCCGGCCGAAGCGGCGGCGCAGGCCGACTTGGTCGCCGTGCTGACGCCTGACATGGTGCAGAAGAAGCTTTATGCCGAGGTGTTGGCGCCGCACATGAAACAAGGCGCGTGCCTGCTGTTCGCGCACGGTCTGAACGTGCATTTCGGCATGATCTCGCCGCGCGCGGATCTCGATGTGGTGCTGGTGGCGCCGAAAGGCCCGGGCGCGTTGGTGCGCCGCGAATACGAAATCGGCCGCGGCGTGCCCTGCATCTACGCGATCCACCAGGACCGCAGCGGTCGCGCCGAGGAGTTCGCGAAAACGTACGCCGCGGGTCTGGGCGGCGCGCGCGCCAATCTGATCAAGACCACGTTCAAGGAAGAGACCGAGACCGATCTGTTCGGCGAACAGGCCGTGCTGTGTGGCGGCGCCAGCGCGCTGGTGCAGGCCGGCTTCGAAACCCTGGTGGAAGCCGGCTATCAACCGGAAATCGCCTACTACGAAGTGCTGCACGAACTGAAGCTGATCGTCGACCTGTTCTACGAAGGCGGCATCACGCGGATGCTGGAATTCGTGTCCGAGACCGCGCAGTACGGCGATTTCGTCAGCGGCCCGCGGGTCATCAACGCCGAGACCAAGGCGCGGATGAAGGACATCCTGAGCGAAATCCAGGACGGCACCTTCATCCAGCGCTGGGTGGCCGAATACGACGCCGGTTTGCCGAACTACAAGAAATTCCAACAGGCCGACCTCGATCACCCGATCGAGAAAGTCGGCAAAGAACTGCGCGCGAAGATGCAATGGCTGCAGCAGAACAACGCCGCACCGACCGCCGCTGCGCAGCCCGCGCAGGCCGAAGCGAAAGCCGACGCCGCCACCACACGAAATCCGATTGCCGAGACTGCGTAATGAACGGAGCCCAATGGCTGGCGGAAGCGCTGCTCGCGGAAGGCGTGGAAACGTTGTTCGGGTATCCCGGCGGCGCGATCATGCCCTTCTACGACGCGCTGCATGGATCGCCGCTCAAACATGTGCTGGTGCGCCACGAACAGGGCGCCGCGTTCGCCGCGAACGGCTACGCGCGCGCCACCGGTCGCGTCGGGGTCTGCGTCGCGACCTCCGGTCCGGGCGCTTCAAACCTGGTCACCGGTATCGCCGACGCGATGCTCGATTCGGTGCCGATGGTCTGCATCACCGGGCAAGTGGCGACGCCGCTGATGGGCACCGATGCGTTCCAGGAACTGGACGTATTCGGCATGACCATGCCGATCGTCAAACACAACTTTCTGCCGCGCCGCGTCGAGGACTTGCCGGAAGTGGTGAGCGAAGCGTTCCGTCTGGCGCGTTCGGGACGTCCCGGCCCGGTGCTGATCGATCTTCCCAAAGACGTGCAGATCGCCGATGCCTCGCGTTTGCCGGCATATCGCCCATCGGTCGCCGACGCGACCGAAGCGGCGAGCGATGCGGCGCTGCATGCGGCGCTGGCGCAATTGGCGCTGGCGCAGAACCCGGTGATTTACGGCGGCGGCGGCATCGCGCTGGGCGGCGCGGTGGAGGCGTTCCGCGAGTTCGTCGAGGCGACGCAGATTCCGACCGTGCTCACGCTCAAAGGGCTCGGCGCATTGCCGGCGGATCATCCGTTGAATCTCGGGATGATCGGCATGCACGGCAGCCGCGCCGCGAATCATGCGGTGCAAAGCTGCGACCTGCTGTTCGCCGTCGGCGCCCGTTTCGACGACCGCGCCACCGGCAAATTGGCCGAGTTCGCGCCGCACGCGCGCGTGGTGCATTTGGATTTGGACGCCGCCGAACTAGGCAAGCTGCGTTTCGCCGACGCCCCGGTGCGCGGCGATCTCTCGATCAGCCTGCAGCGCATGCAAGTCGCCTCCGCCGCGCACTTGAGCGGGCGTCACGGCGCGGCGCGTTTGGCGTGGCGCGACACCTGTGCGCAGGCCAAACGCGACACCGCACCGCGCTACGACGCACCGGGCGAGACGGTGTACGCGCCCGCCTTGCTCAAACGCCTGTCGGAATTGGTGCCCGACGCGCTGGTGAGCTGCGATGTCGGCCAACATCAAATGTGGGTGGCGCAGCACTGGCGTTTCGACGACCCGCGCAAGCATTTGACCAGCGGCGCGCTCGGCGCGATGGGCTTCGGCCTGCCGGCGGCGATCGGCGCGCAAATGGCCTACGCCGACGGCGGCGCGGCCGATGCGCAAGTGATCTGCGTCAGCGGCGATGGTTCGTTCCTGATGAACGTGCAGGAATTGGCGACGCTGGCGCGGTATCGGCTGCCGGTGAAGATCGTGCTGCTCGATAACCAGGCGCTCGGCATGGTGCGGCAGTGGCAGGAATTGTTCTTCGAGCGTCGTTATTCGGAGATCGATCTGTCCGACAACCCGGATTTCTGCGCGTTGGCGCAAGCCTTCGGCGTGCCGGCGCTGCATCTGGATCGCGCCGCGGACCTCGAAACCGCGCTGCAAACGCTGTTGGCGATGCCCGGTCCGGCGTTGCTGCACGTCGCGATCGATCAAGCCGCGAACGTGTGGCCGCTGGTGCCGCCGAATCGCAACAACGCAGAAATGATGGGCGTCGACGCCGACGAAGCGGTGTCGTTGTCCGAACTGGCGCAGGCGCCGACAACGCGCGTCGATGTCGACCTCGCTGCCCCCTCATCGACGATCTCGCCGTCCGCAGCGGCTTCGTCCAGTGCGACATCGCCGACATCGAAGATCGCAGCGCCCACCGCTGCGGAAACGACGCCGTCGACCACGCTCGCCTCTCCCTGATGCTTCCCAACCCTCCCCCAATGAGGATGTCTCCCATGCGCTATCGACTCGATCTGACCCTGCGCCAAGCCGAAGGCGCGCTCTCCCGTGTGCTCGGCACCGCCGAACGTCGCGGCTTCCGCCCGCTCGCCGTCGAAGGCGAGGCGCGCGCCGAAGGCGACCGCTGGCATCTGCAAATGACGGTCGAGGGCGAACGCGCCGTCGACGCGCTGCAACAGCAGCTCGCGAAACTCTACGACTGCCTCGACGTGCAGGTGCAACCATGCAATTGAACGATGCCGTCGCCGAACGCGCGCCCGCGATCGAACGCGAAGCGCCTGCCGACGACGTTCCCAAGCTGTGGTTCGACGGCGAGTTGATCGATGCTGGCGGTCTGCAATCGGCCTTGAACACGCATGCGCTGCATTACGGCAGCGGCGTGTTCGAAGGCATCCGCGCCTACACCACGCCCCGCGGTACCGCTGTGTTCCGTTTGCCCGAACACCTGGAGCGCATGCGCAAAGGCGCGGAGTTGTTGGGCATGGAGTTCGATGTCGCCGTCGCGACCGAGGCGGTGCTGAAAACGCTGCGCGCGAATCGTTTGGGCGACGCCTACATCCGCCCGCTGGCGTGGTACGGCGCCGGCAGTTTCGGTTTGGATGTGGCCGGGCACCCGCAACATCTGATGGTGGCGACTTCCGCAACCAATCTGCACCTCGGCGGCAACCGCACCCGCGTCTCGGTGTCC
>JAGNNB010000402.1 GCA_017990865.1 Lysobacteraceae bacterium | reverse complement strand
GTCGTACAGCGCCGCGCGGTCTTGCGGGGTGTTGGCGACGATTTGGGCGAAATCGCCGAGCTGGTCGCCGAATTGCATGAGAATCCGATAACGACGGCCCGCCAGCTCGCGTCGGCAGCGCTTCTCCGACCCTTCCTGCTCGCAGTCCTCCACGAAGGTGCCGAGCCCCAAAAAGACGCTGTCGTCTTTCACCGGCAAACCGACCGCGCGCAGGTTCTCGAGCGTCGGCGCGCCCAAATGCTCGGCGCGATTGGAAATGTAGAGCAGGGTCACGCCGCGCGCGTTCGCGTAGCGCGCGAATTCGAGCGCACCGGGCACCGGCCGCGCCTTCTTTTCCTGCACCCAAGCGTCCCAGGTGACTTCGTTGTATTGCTTGCCGTCGAGGATCAGCCGCGCCTGGTACGGCGAGTTGTCGAGGACGGTTTCGTCCACGTCCACGATGACCGCGGGCGGTAGTCCTCGCGCGGGCACGGTGCGTTCCTCGGGCGGCAGCGCGTCCCACCCCGGGTCGCTCAGCGCCGCATCGAGTCGCGATGTCGCGGCGCGGTAGACGCTTTCGGTCACGCCGCGATACTCGGCCGAGCGCTGTATCCACAACACCGCATTGAGATTGTCGTCGGCGGTCGGCGCGGCGCTCGCGGTCGCGACCGTCGGCGCTGAAGCCGGCGCGGCGGGCGGTGCGGCGGCATCGGCGACGGTGCGACAACCGTTCAGCGAGAGCAATGCCGGAATGAGCGCGAGAAGCAGAGAGGATCGACGCATGGATGACTCCGCTGAGCGGTTGCAGTTGCGGTGCGGGAGTGTAGCCCAGGACGGTTACAGCACCCCCGCGATCGTCCCGATCGCGAACGCGAACAGCAATGCGGCGACGAGCCGCTGCACCCCGGCCATCGTGGTTTTCTTGAGCAGCTTGTTGCCGGCGTAGGCGCCGACGAAGGCAGAAACGGTGGCGACCAGCAGCATCGTGGTGTCGAGCCGCGCGATATCCCGCACCAGCGCGGTCGAATACTGCGAGAGGCGCGAGACGTCGATCAGCACCGCGATCGCCGCGCCGGTGGCCACGTAAGCGTGCTTATCCAAACCCGCGCGCACCAGAAACGCGCTGCGCAACGCGCCCTGCATGCCCGCCAGCCCGCCGAAAAACCCGCTGAGCGCGCCGCCCAACGGAATCCAGCGCGCATCGAATTCCATATCGCGCAGCTTCGGCACCAATTCCACCAAGGCGAAGAAGAGCAGCAACCCGCCGATCGCCAATTTCAGCGGCAGAATTTCGAACCGCCGGCCGAACGCCGAATACGCATACAGCGCCGGCCATGCGCCCAAACGCGACAGCAACCACGCGCCGACGAACGCGGCGATCATCGCCGGCAGCGCGAAACGCAGCAACGTGCGGCGCTCGATATGCCGATGCGTCAACGCGACCTTGAACACACCGTTCGCGCCGTGCACCACCGCGGTCGCTGCCACCGCCAGCGGCAACGGCATGAACAGCGCGAACGCCGGCAGCAACAAGGTGCCCAGGCCGAAGCCGGAAAAGAACGTCAGCAGCGATGCCGCCAACGCGACGATGCCGACGATCAACCAGCTCGCGATCGACGCGTCCACGACCGGCGCCGCTCAATTTTCCAGCAGCGCTTTGATCGCCGCGAAACCGACGCTGGCGCGCTCTTGTTTGCGTGCGGCGTCGGCGACCGGATCGGCGCCGTCGCGCTGCAGTTCCGCGCTGGGCAATTCGTCGAGGAAGCGGCTGGGCGTCAAGCGCAACTTCGTGCCCCAGCGCTGCGCCTCGCGCGCGTGCGACAGCCACAATTGTTCTTTCGCGCGGGTGATGCCGACGTACAGCAGCCGGCGTTCTTCGTCGAGCCGCCCTTCTTCCAGGCTGGCTTCGTGCGGCAGCGAGCCGTCTTCCATGCCGATGATGAAGACGTAGCGGAATTCCAGGCCTTTCGCCGCGTGCAGACTCATCAACCGCACTTGGTTGCCCGGGTCGCCTTTGTCGGCGTGACTCAGCAGCGCCAGCGACGCCGCCAATTCGCCGGGGCCGGCGCCGCGGCTTTGATCGGAACGCCCACCGTCGAACCAATCGGCCAGTTCGTCCAGATTGCCGCGACGCAATTGGAACA
This sequence comes from Lysobacteraceae bacterium, assembly GCA_017990865.1. GTDB lineage: Bacteria > Pseudomonadota > Gammaproteobacteria > Xanthomonadales > Xanthomonadaceae > Lysobacter_I. Next base: position 1,479 of record JAGNNB010000402.1, on the reverse strand, counting down.
GCGACTCGCTCTTGCATTGCGCGCGCAGCGCGGCGATCAAACCCGAACGCTCATTGAGCCGCCGCACCAGTTCCGACGGCGGAAGTCGCTTCGCGTCGTTGCGCAACTCGCGGATCAGATCGACGAACCCGTTCAATGCATTCGCCGCGCGCGGCTGCAGTTGCTTGAGCAACGTCATCGACTCGGCGGCGCGCGCCAGCGGCATGTGCGCCTGTTGCGCCAGCTCGCCGAGCTTCGCCAGCGTGGTGACGCCGACCTCGCGCTTGGGCGATTGCACCGCGCGCAGAAACGCCGCGTCGTCCTCGGGGTTGGCGATCAACCGCAGCCACGCCAATGCGTCCTTGACTTCCCCGCGATCCAAAAACGCGGTGCCGCCGCTGAGATGGTAGGGAATACGCAGCAATTGCAGGGCTTTTTCCAGCGGCCGCGATTGATGATTGCCGCGGAACAGAATGCAGAACTCATGCCACGGCGCTTGCCGCGACGCGTTGATGAATTGGATTTCGCTGGCGATGCGTTCGGCTTCGTGATCGTCGTCGCGGCATTCGAGGATGCGGATGCGCTCGCCGTCGGCTTGATCGCTCCACAGTTTCTTCGGGTGTTCGTGCGGATTGTGCGCGATCAACGCATTCGCCGCGCGCAGCACGCGGTTGCTGCAGCGATAGTTTTGTTCGAGTTTGACGATGCGCAGCGCCGGATAGTCCTTGCCCAATTGCGACAGGTTTTCCGGGTTCGCGCCGCGCCAGGCGTAGATGCTCTGGTCGTCGTCGCCCACGCAGGTGAAATCGCCGCGATCGCTGGCCAGGCCTTTCAGGAATCGATACTGCGCATCGTTCGTGTCCTGGCACTCGTCCACCAGCAAATAGCCGATGCGTTCGCGCCAGCCCAGTCGGCATTCCGCGTCGCTTTCCAGCAGCGTTACCGGCAGGCGGATCAGATCGTCGAAATCCACCGCGTTGAATGTCGACAAACGCTTTTGATACTTGGCGTAGAGAACGGCCGCTTCGCGTTCGCGCGGCGCGATCGCGGCTTCGGCCGCCTGCTCGGGCGACAGCCCCGCGTTTTTCGCGCGCGAAATCAAGCCCTGCATCGCCTGCACCGCATCGGGTTTGGCGCCGGGCATCAAATCCTTCAACTGCGCCTGCGAGTCGTCGCTGTCGAACACCGAAAACCCGCGCTTGAGCCCCAACTTCGCGTGTTCGATTTGCAGCAGCCGCAGGCCCAGCGCGTGGAAGGTGCAGATCGTCAAGCCTTCGGCGGCGTCGCCCTTGATGCGACGCGCGACGCGCTCGCGCATTTCCTTCGCGGCCTTGTTGGTGAAGGTGATGGCGGCGATGCGTTTGGCCGGATAGCGCCGGGATTGGATCAACTGCGCGATCTTCTCCACGATCACGCGGGTTTTGCCGCTGCCCGCGCCGGCCAGGACCAGCAGCGGGCCGTCGGCGTGCAGCACCGCTTCGCGTTGGGGTGGATTGAGGC
>JAGNNB010000401.1 GCA_017990865.1 Lysobacteraceae bacterium | reverse complement strand
CCAGCAGGCCGCTGCGACACAACCCGGAGGGCCGGTCCTACCGGAGCGCGGTGCGGCGTTATCGTTCGGTCGTGGATCGACATCCACTCCCTCTCTCTTCCTTGCCCCGCGCTCCGGTAGGATCGGCGCGAGGCATGGAAAGATCATAAACAGGCTCTAAGCCGCGATGCGTACGCACTGGGCATTCGATGCGCTCGGCCTGACGCCCGACGCCGACGAGCGCGCGATCAAGCGCGCCTATGCGGCGAAGCTGAAGACGACGCGACCGGACGAGGATCCGGAAGGCTTTCAGGCGCTTAACGACGCGTACCGCGCGGCGCTCGGCTGGCGCGCGATGCGCGCTCATGGCGATGCGCATGCGACGGCCGCGAGAATTGATCGCAGAGAGATCGCCGAACCCGCCGCATCTATCGGCCACCAGATCGAACCGACCGAGTCGACCGGGTCGACCGATCCAGTGGACCCCGACGCGCCCATCGAACCGCCGGCGACGACGCAAGTCGCGGAACCGCCGGTGTTTCGCGCGCTTTTTCAAGCGCCGGCGCTGTCGCCACTGCCGGGGCTTTCGCTACCGACCGCACCGATGCGCCCCGCGCCATTCGATGCCGCCGCGTTCTTCGATGAGTTGCTCGATCGCAGCGGCCGCATGCAGATCGAGGACTTCAGGCGCTGGTTGAACGAACACGAAGCGCTGTATTCGGTCGAATTGAAGGACGCGCTGGACGCGCCGCTGGTGGCGTTTCTCGATCGTTCGCGGCCGATGCGCAAAAAACATTTGGATGAAACCCTGCGCTTCTTCGGCCTGGATACGGTCAGCGCCAAAACCCTGCGCCTGGAACAGCCGCTGCACCGAATCAGGCTTTCCGCGCGACGCCATGAGGAAAGCTGGGACCAGATCATGTCGCGCGATCGCAGCAAGGACCCGAGCACACCGGTCGCGCCTGTCGCGCCCACGAACCGCAGCAGCAGCTTTCCGATCTGGCCGATCATCCTGCTCTGCGTGCTGCTCAGTCGCTGCGCACAGCAGATGCAGACGTGACGACGCATGCGTTGCGTTTACTCGGGCTCGATGTCGACGCCGACCAACGGGCGATCAAGCGCGCCTACGCGGCGAAGCTGAAGTCCGTCCGGCCGGATACCGACCCGGAAGGCTTCCAGCGCCTGCACGAGGCGTATCGCGAAGCGTTACGTTGGTGCGAACTGCGCAGCGCGAGTGGCCCAGACGAGGACGAATTCGACGAGGCATTCGCCGAAGACGAGAGCGCGGACTCGGGCAACGACGAACGCCGGGCACTCGGCGAAGAACAATCGATATCGCCGACGACCGCCGCCAACGCCTTTGCGGATTCGAACGAAGAGGATTCGCGCGGAGAACCATCGCGCGACGAGACGCCGGACGACGACGCGACCGAATCTAATCTGGACGCCTTGTTCGACGACGGTTTACGCACCGCATTCGATCCCGACCGCAGCCGCATGCGCCGCTGGCTGCACGAGCAACCCGCGCTGTGGTCGCTGGAACACAAGCCGACGATCGGGTTCTGGTGGCTGCGGCTGCTGGAAGAACGCCTGCCGCCGGTGCCGGGGCAGAATTTCGACGAATTGGTCGAATTCTTCGGCTATCAGGACCTGCACAACGGCTATGACCCGCTGACGCTGCGGCGGTTGCGCGAGCACCTCGACGCGGTATGGGAACAGGAGCGCAGCAACCTCGCCTCAGCCGACACTGCGTTCACCGCGTCGGCGCCGACCCCTTGGAGCGCGGAAGCGAGTCTGACGCGCGCTCGGATGCGCGAGGAACACCTCGCCGCGGAAGAACGACGCGCGCTGTACGCGAAAGAGCATCCGAACCAACGCCCGGTGCTGGGCGCATCGCGAACGCCGGAGGAGCGTGCGCGCGCGATTGAGCGCGTCGCCGCGCGGGATCATCGGCATCTGTTGGAACCGCCGAACCGATGGCGCGATCTGTGGTTGATGGCGCTGCCGTTCTACTCCGAATCGGTCCGCGCGTTTTTGCTGGAAACCGGAGACGGCGACCCGCAGGCGATTCCCCAACATTTCCGGCCGGCGCGCGTGCGGTATTGGCTGACGGCCGGCGACGACCGTCGCTGGTCGTGGCCGCGCACGCAGGTGGCGCTGGTGCGAGCCGTGGTCTGGAGCGCGGCGATCGGATTGCTCGTGCTGGCCGGCGCGATGAGTCCGAAAGAAGGCGCCGAGCCAGCGCTGCCTCTGGACCTCCTTCCGGATATCTGGCTCTTGGCGCCGCTGCTGTTCCTGGCCTGGCTGGTCATCGCCACACTCAAGTCGGCGCTTTACTGGCAAGCCGACACCGAACCCGCGCAGCCGCCCAGGCGCTGGGCGCACCGCGGCTTCGTGCCGCTCTTGTTCGCGATGTCGATCCTCGCATCGGCGCGCAGCGAAATTGGGGTGGAAGCCTTCCACTTGGGCATGATGGCGATGGTCGCCGCCATCGCACGCCATCACGGCAGCCGCTCGCCCGCACGGATGTACGGCCCGCAACTGCCGCCGCAGCTATCGCACCCACTGACGCTCATCGTGTTCGGCCTGTTCATGATTCTTCTGTCGGACATCATCGCAGTCGAAGAAGTCGCCCTCGGCATTCTGTTGGGCTTGTGGGGTGTCGCCGCAGCGCTCTGGACGCAGTCGCTGCGACTGCGCCGCGCGCGACGATGACATGAACGCAGCGGGTGCGGCCGCCGAGCCGATCCGCCGACCGAGGATGTCCGCGTTTCGCCGCGTAACGTCTTCGCAGCGCGTTCTGCTGCCGGGATCACAACTTCAGGTTCCACGCGAGGTTAGGCTCGCAAGTCCTGCCGTACTTCGCTCGGCGTTCCCGGAGCCTGCCCCCATGGCCATTTTCAATCAATCCAATCCGCAGAAAAAAGATGCGGTCGATACGCCCAGCTTCGCGCGCGAAACGCCGCCGCCGCAGGCGAACACCGATTTCGCGCCGGCCACATTGCCGCGCGCGGACTTCACCCCGCCGCAACCGCAAACGGCACCATCGGCGAAGGAGTCGCTGATCGCGTCCGACCTTACCATCGAAGGCAAGATCGAAGGCGCCGGTCATGTGCGCATCGCGGGCAAGTTCAAAGGCGACGCGAACGTCGAAGGCGATCTGTCGCTGGAACGCGGCGCGAAACTCAACGGCAGCGTGCGCGCTAACAAAGTGACCATCGCGGGCGAACTCGAAGGCAATATCGAATCGGCGCAGCGCGTCGAATTGTTGGAATCGGCCTCGGTGGTGGGCGACATCAAGGCGGGCACGCTGACGGTGGCCGCCGGCTCGAAAATCCGCGGCCATATCGATTGCGGTTGGGAAAGCGGCAGCGCGCCCGCTGTGGCGAAAAGCAACGGCAAAGCCTCCGCTCCGGCGCAAGACGCGTAATCGTTCGGCATCGGCGCGAGCCGAATGAAACGTACCGAATGAGTCGAGCCGCATGAAACCGGGCACGACCACCGCAGGGGCGACGCGCAGTTGCCCCCACTGCAAGGCCACGATTCTGGAAAGCGCGGTGATCTGTCCCGCGTGCAAGCACTATCTGCGCTACGACTCCGACGCGCGACCCGCCAAACCCAAAGA
>JAGNNB010000400.1 GCA_017990865.1 Lysobacteraceae bacterium | reverse complement strand
CCCACCGCGAGCACCATGCCGCGATGGTGTTCGGTGGCGTCGATCTGGCGCGTGCCGAACAGAATCGCGAACACCGCCAGTAGCAACGCGACGTACAGCGCGGGGTCGGCGAACAAGGCATCGTCGCTACCCGGCGCCAGCACCTTCACGCTCATCGCGACCGCTTTGAATTGCAGCGCGACGTAGGGCACGGCAGCGGTCAACGCCACCAGCGCGACCAGGGCGGCGAGCCCCGGGGCGCGGCCGTAGCGCGAGGACAGGAAATCGCCGATCGAGACGATGCGGTGTTCGCCGCTGATCAGCACCAGGCGTTCGAGAATGCGCCAGCCGAACATCAGCAGCAGCAGAGGGCCGAGATAGATCGGCAGGAACCCCAATCCCGTGCGCGCGGCGGTGCCCACGGCGCCGTAGAACGTCCACGACGAGCAATACACGGCCAGCGCCAGGGAGTAGACGATCGGCCGCAGCCGCCGCCAACCGGGCGTTTCGGCGCGGCGGTCGCCAGCGTAGGCCACCGCGAACAGCAGCCCGACGTAGCCCAACGACACCAGCAGCAGCACCCAACCCGGAATCATCGCGTCATCGCCCTCGTTGTCGCTCTCGTTCGCCCGGTGTACGCGGCCGTTCGCCCGACGATTCGACGGCCGGGCGCCGCGTGCGGTGCAGTGTATGCGCCCCGCCGGCTCCCGCGCGCGGCGGTCGGGCCGCGGCGGCGCGTGCGGGCCCACGACCGAGGATCGCGACCGAAATGGCGACGGGAAAGGCGACCGGCGGGGCGGCCGCGATTGGCAGCGTCACGGCCCGCCTGCCATACTGCCGCCGGGCCGCTCGTCCCAGACGACCGCGCCGACCGATCCGACGGGCGCCTGGGGGTGGCTCACGGCTCGATGCTGCATCGCCGTCATCTCGACTTTGGGGAAACTTATGAATTGGTATATCGACGTCATCAAACGCTATTTCGATTTCAACGGCCGCGCGCGCCGTCAGGAATTCTGGATGTTCACCTTGATCAGCTTCGGCATCGCCGTGGTGCTCGCCATCGTCGGCAGCATGATCAAGTTCCAGTACCTGATCAATCTGTACCAACTCGCCGTATTGCTGCCGAGCCTCGGCGTCGGCGCCCGTCGTCTGCACGACACCGGCAAGAGCGGTTGGTGGCAGCTCATCGGCATCGTGCCGATCATCGGCATCATCGTGCTGATCGTGTTCTGGGCGAAAGACAGCGATCCGGGCGACAACCAGTTCGGCTCGAATCCGAAGGGCGCGTAAGCCTCGCGATCGCGCGTTCGGCTCGCCGAAACGCAAACGAAAAAGCCCGCTGCGAAGCGGGCTTTTTTCGTGTCGATCGGCGGCTCGGGCAGCGTTCGGCGAGGGATACATCAAGGTTTTTCCGCCGCCTCGCTCGCCTTCTCTTCCAGGGTATGCAGCAAGTCGTCGATGCAGCGCGCGAACGCACGGCTGCCGGATGCGCCGCCGTTCTGACAGCGCAGCAAATGTTCGCGCGTCGTCGCATTGAACGGCCGATAATTACGGCGTTCGAAACCGCGCAGGCAACGCTGCATGCGGTACGCCGAGAGGGTGGTCGCGGTCAGCGTCGGGTCGAGGAAAACGTCCTCGATGCGATACTCCGCGACCGCGCGCTCCTCCGGCGGGAAATTCGCGACGGTGGCGAGCAGCGCGTCCTGCGATGCGCCCCGATCACGCTTGTAGCTGATGAACCCGACGAGGCGCCGTTCGGTCTCGCCGCAGGACAGTTCGGCGTTGACTCGCGCCGCGATGCGGTGTTGCGCGTTCGCCGCGAACGGCAGTGCGCAGAGGATAGCGATCGGGATCAGCCTTCGATTGCGCATATGCGACGCGAGATCGGAATGGGGGGCGCAGCGCATCGGTTCGCGCGGCATCGCGGATTGTACTTGCGGCCGCGGTCGCGGCCGGGTCTTCGGCGGCCAGGTCTTTGATCACGCTACGCTCAAAACAAGAAACCCGCCTTTCGGCGGGTTTCTGAAGGCTGGACCCCGGCCTTCGCCGGGGTGATCCGCTGCTATGCCTAAAACGAGAAACCCGCCTTTCGGCGGGTTTCTGGAGGCTGGACCCCGGCCTTCGCCGGGGTGACGCAACGGCAAAGGCGTTCGCTGAAACGCGAACGCGCCGTTGCGTCACTTGATCTTGCCTTCCTTGTACATCACGTGCTTGCGAACGACGGGGTCGTATTTTTTGACTTCCATCTTGTTCGGGGTGTTCTTCTTGTTCTTGTCGGTGGTGTAAAAATGACCGGTACCGGCCGACGAGATCAGGCGGATTTTGTCGCGCTTGGACGCCATGGTGAATTACTCCTCAGACCTTTTCGCCGCGGGCGCGAAGCTCGGCGAGCACGGCGTCGATGCCGTTCTTGTCGATGGTGCGCAGGGCTTTGGTGGAAACACGCAGCTTCACCCAACGGTTTTCCGAAGCGACCCAGAAGCGGCGCTCGTGAAGATTGGGCATGAAACGGCGGCGGGTTTTGTTGTTCGCGTGCGACACGTTGTTGCCGGTCGCGACGCGCTTGCCGGTGACTTGGCATTCGCGGGACATACGCACCTCTCGATAAGAACGCTGAGCGCCGACGGCGCGAGCGATCTGCGGATGTCTCCCATTGCCCGGGAGACGGCGGCCCCGACGTCGGTTCTAGCTGGTCATGCGGCCGGGCCGGAACGTGCGTCACGCGATACGGAAAAGGCGGGATCGATGCGGTTCGGGACGGAATCGCGTTTCCGTCCTCCGGGCCGTGAATCTCATGGGTCGGCCGCAGCGAGCCGCGCATTATGCCCAGAAATACCAGCGCAAGCAATCGCTTAGCGACGAAAGCTGCTGGAAAACCACCGGTTTTGGTCTCGGCCGCGCCCGAAGCCCGCGCCCCGGCCATCGCCGAACTCTCCGTCCGGGGTCCGGCCCGCCGTCGATTCCCGCCTCCCGCGACCCGGAACCGAGACGCCCGTCGCGTCGATCGCCTTTCGCTCCCGCGTCGTCACGACCGGCCCCCGCCCGTCGCGACAGCCTGCAGTTACTATCTCCGGGCCCTACCGCCCGAGCCGATCATGAACGAGACGACCACGCAAAAGGACTTCATCGCCGTCACCGACGAAGCGCTCACCCGCGACGCCTGCGCGGGCGTCGTCGCCCGCATCCGCGCCAGCGCCGAATTGGTGCCCGGCCAGGTCGGCGGCGGCGTGTACCCGGAACTCAAGCGCAGCCGCGACATCACCATCAGCGGCAAACCCGCCTGGCAGGACGTGGAGCAGGCGTTGAATCTGGCGATGTTGGCCGCCCTGATCGGCTACGTGCGCGAGTACCCGCAGGCGCTGATCGCGCCGCTGATGCTGCAGCAACCCGGCCCCGATGGCGCGCTGCGCCGGCTGACCGCCGAGGACGTCTCGGCGATGGACGACGCCAATATCGCCAATCTGATCCAGACCTGCTTCCGCCCCGCCGCGATCAACCTGCAGTGGTACCGCGCCGGCGAAGGCGGCTACCCGTACTGGCACTGCGAGCTGTACCCGCGCGACGCCGGCTGCGAAACCCTGCACCGCCATCTGCTGTGGACGGTGTACCTCAACGACGAGTTCGAGG
>JAGNNB010000399.1 GCA_017990865.1 Lysobacteraceae bacterium | reverse complement strand
CGTCGGTGCGCACGGCGATGTCGTCTTCGGTCTGCTGTTCGTCGAATTCGAAGCCGTATTGGAACCCGGAACAACCGCCGCCTTGGATGTAGACGCGCAGTTTCAGCGCCTCGTTGCCCTCTTCGCGAATCAATTCGCGCACTTTGGCGGCGGCGGCAGCGGTGAAATCGATCAACGGCGCGGCGCCGGCATCGGCGGCGGCGACGTTGGTCGGATCGGTTTGCGTCGTTTCGGAAGTCGGTCGCATGCGCACAGGATGGGGCGGGCGTCCCGGCAGTTCAAGCGCGATGCCTGGAACGCCGCCCAAGCGCGGCTGGAACGCGGCTGGAACGCGGCTGGAACGCGGCTGGAACGCGGCGACGATGCGACAGGGCCACCGATCGCCCGAATCAAGGCACCGGGCTGCGAGCCAAAACCTCGGCCCAGGCGAAGGATTGCTCCACCGCAGCCGCCCCCGCGGGCACCAAACGCACCGTCACCCGCACCGGTTTGAAGTCCGCGGGCAGGAACAGGTCGCCCTCGACCTGCTGGAAATACTTGAACGAGTACGCCGTGCCCGGCGCGTTGTTCTGCTTGCGCAGGCGCGTCCAGCTCAAGCGTTCGAGGCGATCGTTGCGCGTGCCTTCGACCGACACGGTCAATCGCCCGGTGTTCACCGCGCCGCGATTCAGGTTCTGGGTGAGCGTGGCCACGAAATGCCACGTGCCCTCGCTTTGCAGTTGCATCTCCAAATCGTGAACGCTGAGGCCGCGCCGTTGGCCGGTGGCGCCGACGAAGCGCTCATAGAAGGCCACATCCGCGCGCAGGCCGGAAATTTCCTCGTCGCGCTCGGCCAGGGTGCGCTGCAGGTCGCGATTGGCTTCGCGGCTGATTTGATCGGAGCGCCGCAGGGTCGCGACCTCTTGGCGCAGGCTGTCGTTGCGTTTGGCGAGGCTCGCGGCGTCGCGGGCATCGTCTTCGCCGCCCGCGAACCACACGGTCCACACGCCCCAGGCGCCGAACAACAGCGCCAGCGCGAACACACCCAGCGCCAGATACACCCACCCGTGATGGTGCGGCGGCTCCTCGGGCGGCGGCGGGTCGGATGGCGGCTCGTCGGGAGTGCGCCCCGACGGATCGGTCGATGGCGGCGCGGGAGGCGCGCCGTCGGTGTCGTCCTGCGCGTGGGCATGCGCCGGCTCGGTGGGGTCGGCGGTCGTATCGGCGGCCGTCGTTTCGATGGGCGCAGCTTGGATGGATGCGGCTTCGATCAGTGTGACTTCGACGGGCGCAGCGTCGACAGGCGCAGCTTCGACAGCCACGAGATCGGCGCTGTCGGCAGCCTCTTCCCGATCGGCGCGAGTCGGATCGATCGCGACCTCCGGCAGCATCGTGTCGTCGTTCATCGCAGGCGACGCGGCGACCACATGCGCATGGATGCGGTGGGTATCGGTGGCGATAGCGATGTCGGGGGACTCGAGCGTCCGCGCCTCGGCCGCCGTGGCGCCGGTCTCGCCGACATTCGCCGCGACGGTCTCGGTCGAGACGCCATTCGAGACGTCGTCCGGCAACGCTTCTTTCGAACGAGCCGCCTCGGGGACGGCCGACTTTGCGCGGCGTGAGGCGGCGCGGGCATTGGGTTTGCCGGCCGAAGCGGACTTCGCCGGCTTCTTGCGCCCGGAATCGTCCGCCACGCTGGCCGCGGCGGTGGGCATTTCCTCGACCGACGCGGGCGACACAGGCGACTCGGACGCGGGCACGGTTTCGGCGGCTTCGAGCGCTCGTTTCGCACTGCGTTTGCGCGACGCGCGCCGTTGGGCGGGACCGGCCGCGCTCATCGCCGCTTCCACCTGCGCCCCCTGGCCCACCGACGCCGGGGCGACCTCGATGTGTCCAGGCGGGGTGGCCTTGCGGCGGCGCTTGGGTTGGGTGACGGGCGGGTCCGAGCGTTCGGTCATCCGGTCGGTATAACGACCCTCTTCAGCCTGCGTCAAGCGACCAAAGCGGATACAGTGCGCCCTGCGAAGGCGCGAGCCTGCGCCGCGCCCGGTCTGAGCATCGCGATCGGGTCGCGAGGGGTGTGTCGTTTCGTGTCGTTCCGGGATGTTGTTCCGGTGTCTTGGCAAGGCAGGCGCGGGCCTGCCGCTGTGGAGTCGCCTCCCATGTCCGAAGCTCATGTGTTCGCCATCGGCATCCTGCTCGCCTGGATGGCCGGTATTCGCGCCTATCTGACCGTGTTCGGCGTCGGCATCGCCGGGTATTTCGGCTGGCTGGATCTGCCGCAGGCGCTGGAAGCCACCACCTCGCCGTGGGTGCTGGGCGTCTCCGGCGTGTTGGCGGCGGCCGAGTTCTTCACCGACAAGATTCCGGGCGTCGATTCGGTGTCCGACCTGCTGCAAACCCTGCTGCGCGTGCCCGCCGGCGCATTTCTGGCCGCCGCTGCGATGTCGCCCGACGGCGAACTGGGCGCCGGCATGCTCGCCGCGGGCGCCGGCACCGCCTTGGTCAGCCATGCGCTCAAAGCCGGCAGCCGCGCCTTGCTCAACACGTCGCCGGAACCGGTCAGCAATTGGACCGCGTCGGTGGTCGAAGACACCGCGGTGATCAGCGGCTTGGCCTTGGTCTGGTCGCATCCGTGGATCGCGTTGGCGATTCTGGTCTCGGTGGGCGTCGGCATTTTTCTGCTGATCTGGTGGCTGTGGCGGAAAGTCTTCCGCGGCGTCTCGCGTTTGCTCTCCAGCCCCGAGACGCCGCCGAACGCACCCGCTTCCTGACCGGCGCTTCGGGCGCGACGGACGGGTCGCGACTCGCTGGTAAGCCGGGGCGAAACCCGCATAATGCGGGTTCGTCCAGGGGATCTCGATGTCCGCTTTCGTGCCGCAGGAACGCCCTTTCAGTACGGGTCAACCGACCCAGGCGGGCATCGCCGTGCGCGCGGAGTTTCCACCTCTGTCGTATTGGCGGCGCTGGTGTCCGGATGCGCCGGCGCCTATCGCGGCCCAAAGCGATGCGACCGCCGATACGATCGCAGAGCCGAGCGCGCCCGAAACGTCGCCGACATCGCCGCAGCTCGCGCCCGGCGAGCACGCCGAGTCCGCCTATCGCGTGCTGATCGTCGAAGACGACCGCAGCCAGGCGATGTTCGCGCAAAGCGTGCTCCGCGGTGCCGGCATCGAAGCGGAAACGGTCGGTGTGGCCAGCGAAACGATGGGAACGCTGGAGCGTTTCAAACCGGATTTGGTGCTGATGGATCTGCACATGCCGGGGCTGAGCGGAACCGAGCTGACCGCATTGATCCGCGCCGACGCCGCCAACGCGAATCTCCCGGTGGTGTTTCTCACCGGCGACACCGACCCGGAAAGCCATCTCGAAGTGTTGGTCAGCGGCGGCGACGATTATTTGAGCAAGCCCGTTCGCCCAAAGCATTTGGTGGCGGCGGTGCAGAACCGGATCAAACGCGCGCGCGCGCTCAAGGCGCAGCGCGATCAGGAAGTCCGGCGCCATCCCGTGACGGGGTTGCTGACCCGCACCTTCATGCTGCTGCAGCTCGGCAAATTGTTCCCGCAGCAGCGCCAGGGCGCGATCCACTTTTTGGTGGTGGAAGGCGCGTCCGCCCTACGCGATCGCTACGGC
>JAGNNB010000398.1 GCA_017990865.1 Lysobacteraceae bacterium | reverse complement strand
CGATTCGACCTCCAATATCTACGAAGCCCTGCGCCGGGACGGGCCGGAGAGCGCCTCCTCGCTCGCCCGGCGTTTGGGCGTCAGCGCGCCGACGGTGACGCGCGCACTCGCGAAGTTGGGCGATGCGATGGTGACGATCGGAAAAGGCCGCGCCAGTCGACACGCGCTGCGGCGCGATGTGCGCGACCTGGGCAACGCGTGGCCGTTGTATCGCGTCGATACGAACGGCGAACCCGAACTGCTCGGCACGATCGAAGCGCTGCATGGGCGATACCGCTGGCGGCTGGTGCCAGAGCGGCCACTGCCGTTGTTCATGCGCGGCGAATTCGCGGAAGGTTTGTACGAAGACTTGCCGTGGTTCTTGCAGGCGTTGAGGCCGCAGGGGTATTTGGGACGATCAATAGTCAAGACCTTATTCAGAACGGACGAAGCACCCGAAAATATCTACTTATGGCAGCCAGAGCATGTACTCGCCAGCCTACTACGCCAACTACGCGATGTGCCTGGAAATCTTGTTCTTGGTAAAGACTGGCATTTGAATTGGCAATTGGGTGCAGATAACGTCTTGGCAAAGCTTGGTTATCTCCCCACCATTTCAACAAGATTGGAAAAATTCCAAAAGATGGCTGAGCATTCGGATAGCAAATCCGATTCAGGCTCTTCTGCCGCTGGAGAACGACCTAAATTCATCACTGCAATTGTGCAAGAACATCAGAAGATAGTGCCAGTTATCGTCAAATTCGCCCCACTTGTCGAAGGAAACCCTACTACACAACGTTGGGCTGATTTATTGATCTGTGAGCAAATTGCACTTCACTTGCTTGCTGAACATGATGTTCCCGCAGCAAAAAGCGAAATCCTTGATGCCAACGAGTGGCGCTTCCTGCAATCCACTCGGTTCGATCGCGCCCCACAAGGCGGTCGCATCGGCGTTTTCGCGCTGGAAGCTCTTGACATGGCCTATGCTGGCAGCGACCTAAGTAACTGGCTGTCCGGAGCAGAACCGCTGCACGCGCTGGGCATGCTCGATGCCGAAGATCTCGAGCGCATCCGTTTTCTCGACGCGTTTGGGGAACTGATCGGCAACAACGATATGCACCACGGCAATTTGAGCTTCTTCGCCGAACCCGACGATCCGCATCTGCGGCTGGCGCCGGTCTACGACATGCTACCGATGCACTACCGCCCCGCACCGAGCGGCCTCGTACGCGAAACGCCTTTCGCATTGCCGGATATGAGCGGCGAACATCGTGCGACTTGGGTGAAGGCGCTGTCGCTCGCCGTGGAGTTCTGGCGCACCGCCTCGCGCGACGAACGCATCTCGCCGGCATTTCGTGCAGTGTGCGCAGGCAACGAGATTCGCCTCGCCGAGCAAGATCGATAGCCGAAGATTGATCTATCGCCGCGCTTTTTGCGCTACAGCATTCGCTTCACACGCATTCGTTTCGTAGGTGGGGCTTCAGCCCCGATGGCAACCCACGTCGAGACCTGTCCGATGGATCGGGCCTGAAGGCCCTCCTACGGTTTCTGTTTACGGTTTCGGTGTGCGGCTTGGGATACGGTTTCGGACTACGCGATCGCATCACCCATTTTGAAACCGATCCAACGCGCGTTCCGCCGCGCCGCGGGCTTCGTCGCTCATGTCGCGGGTGAGGTCGCGGTAGGCGCGGATCAGCGCGTCGTCCTTGGGCATCTTCGCGGCCAACGCGTCAAGCACTTCGCTGCGTTCGAATTCCGAATCGACGCTGCGCAGGCTGCGCAGAATCGCTTCGCTGCGTTCGCGGCTGGGCATGCCGCTGCGGATCAGCGCGAGCAGGGCCTCGCTTTGCTCGAAGTCGGATTCCATCGCATCCACCACCTGCAGATAGTCGGTGTCGCTGATCGCGGCGCCGCTGTCGGCGGCTTTTTCCAGCAGGCTGCGGCGTTCGAAATCACTGCTCATCGCACGCGCCGATTGCAAGGCGATGGCGGTGGCGAGCGGTTGCGGGCGACCCGCTTCGATCATGCGCTCCAGCGTGCGGCGGCGTTCGAAATCGCTCTCGAACGCGGCCAGCGTTTTCGTCCACTGCGGTCGTTCCTGTTCGCCGATCTCGAACCGCGGCGTGGCTTGCGACAACCACTCGGCGCGCTCGAAATCCGACTGGAAGTCCGCGGCGATGGTCAGCAATCGGGCCTGATAGATCGGCGTGAAGACTTCGCGCTCCAACGCGATGCCCAGCGTGCGGCGCTTCTCGAAATCGGACTGCATCGCTTCGATCGCCGCGACCGTGCGTTCGAGCTGCGCCTCGTCCAGTGTCGCCTGCGCGAACAATTGCCCCAGATATTCGGCGCGCACGCCGTCGCCCTGGATCGTGTCGATTTCGACGAGCAGACGATCCACGCCGCCCTCGGCCAACAAACGTTTGGCGCGGCGTTGCGCATCGAAGCCGGTAAAGCGATACAGATCGGGAATCGCACCGGCCAGCCACGCGCGACCTTCGGCGTCGAGCGGGCGTGCAGTCTCGCCCACGCGGTAATGACGCACGATGCGACCTTTGTCACCGACGATGCGAATCGAACGCAACATCGTGCCGCGTTTTTCTTCGATGTCGACGTAGGCGTCCGGCCCCAGCTTCACCACATCGGCTTCGCGGGCGTCGAATTCGACATCGCCGCGCACGTCGATCCGGTAGCGGTCGCCGGGCACGGGCAGATCGGAGGTCATGCGATAAGACGAGCCGCCGTTGCGATAGGTGACCTGCAGACTTTGATCGCGGTCGCGCACCACGATCCACACGCTCGGCAACGCGAGCAGTGCGAACAAGGCGAAGACGGCGGTGCCCCAGCGCACGGGTTTGGGAATGGACGATAAAGACATGGGCGAAGCCTCCAGGAGATGACGCACGCGAGCGACGATGCCGTCCGAACGTTCGGCCATCGCGACGGCCCACATCGGTTGATGCCGCTCAGATCGATACGATTCGGACTGACGCGCCAGACATTCGGCGAGACATTCAGCCAATGCGCGCGCGCTGCCGCTGCGCTCGACCGCGGCGCGATCGCACAGCGTTTCGGCCAACGCTTCCAGACGTTGCACCGCGCGCCACGCCAGCGGATGGAAAAACAGCGGGATCAGCGCGATACGCTGCAACGGCCGCCACAGCGGATCCCGACGACGCAGATGCGCGATTTCGTGCGCCAGCAGCGCGACGCGCTGGGTGTCGTCCAAACCATCGACCCAGCGCGGCAATAGAATCGTGCCTTGCCCCATCGCGCTCGAGAACACTAACGGCCCCGGAAGATCGGGCATCACATGCACCGCGGGCGTACGCACGCCCATCTGCGCCGACAATCGCGCGACCGCCGTTCGCACAACATCGCTCGGCGCTTCGCCGCGTCGCACGATGCGACGCTTCAATCGACCGAGCGCGAGCGCTTGTCGCAAAGTGAGGAACGCGAAGACGAACGCGCCCGCCAGCCACGCGGTCAATGCGATCGCAACGGTACGGGAATCGAATTCCCAAGCGCGCGCGAGCGCTGTCGGCGCCGGAGACGACACCGGCGACGCTACGTGCGTTTCGTGCGTTTTTTGCGATACGTCATCGCCTTCGCGTGGACGCGCGAGGGACGCGATCGAGGGCGTGTTCGTGTACC
>JAGNNB010000033.1 GCA_017990865.1 Lysobacteraceae bacterium | reverse complement strand
CACTCCTGCGAATCCTCGGGCACGCTGATGGCGCTGGCCGCGCACGAGATCGTCGCCGGACCGCTGGCCGTGTTCACGCCGATCGATCCGCACCTCAATGCCGCCGAAGGGCAAAGCGGCCCCGGCGCGTTGTCCGCGCAAGATATCCGCCTGTTCGCGGCGATGAGCCGGGATTGGTTCGGTTACGGCGCCGAAGACGCGGCGACGAAGGCGCTGCCGCTGCTGTGCGACAACATTTTTCCGACCACGCTCACCTCGTTCTATCGCGCCACCCTGGAGATGGAAGCGATCGGGCAAGAACTGCTGGCGCGTCGTTCGCCGTCCGAACCCGCGGAAGCGCACGCGGCGGTCGTGCGCAAACTGCTGTACGACTTCCACTCGCATCAGTTCGCGCTGACCGGCGAGGACATGCTCGCGCTCGGTTTGCCGGTCGTTCGCGACGCAGCGCTCGAAGCCATCGCCTGGGACATCGCCTGCGATATTCGCCGTCTGATCGGCCCCGAATCGCGCGAATCGCTGCAAGGCGATTGGCGCGACGCATTGATCGCGACGCCGGACGCGGTGCGCGTTCGTCGCCGCAGCCGCGAACGGCCGTCGGGCGTATGGGAGACGCCCGAATCGGCATGAGCGAGGAACTGCGCACGCTCGCCGATGTCGGCCGCGCGCTGGTGGCGATCGCGTTGATCGTCGCGGCGATCGCGAAAGGACGCGATCTGCGCGGCTTCGCGCGCGATCTGGAACGCTCGTTTTCGCGCCTGCGCGGCGGCGCGGCTATGACGCTGGCGAGCGCCATCGTGCTCGCGGAGGCGATCATCGCCATCGTCATGATCTTCGGCGGCGAAATGAGCCGCGCTGCGTCGCTCGCGGCATTCGCGCTGATGACGATATTCACTCTGGTGGTGGCGTGGTCGGTCCTCTTCGATCGCGGCTTAGTGTGCAGTTGCTTCGGCGCCGCCTCCGGGCATCGCATGAACGGCTACGACCTCACGCGCAATCTGCTGTTGACGGCCGCAGCGGCCGCGGCCTGGCGCGGCGCTTCCGAGGGCGATGCGCTCGCCGCGTTCGCGACCCGGCCGATCGGCGTATCGGTGGCGCTCGTCGTCTGCGGCCTGATCGCCTTCCTGTTCGTCGCGTCGCTGCAGGACATCATCTTGCTGTTGCGCATTCGGAGCGAGCGTTGAGGCCTATGAACAACGGCATGATCGACGGCCCCGCAAGCATCATTCTCGCGATCCTCGCGATCTCGGTCGCGTTCAATCTGTTTCTGACCTTACGGCTGACGCGCATCGTCGGCGACAACGAATACCTCAAAACATCGACGACGCTACCGATCGGCCAGCCGTTGCCCGCCTTCTCCGGGCGCGCGTTCAGCGACGGTCGCCACCTGCGTTCGCAGGAATTCCTCGGCCAAGCCTCGGTGCTGCTGTTCTTCGCGCCCGAATGCAAGGACTGCCAGGCGCGCGTGAAGGAGATTTCGGCGATGTACCCGGCCATGCGCGCCGCCGATGTCGGTATTCGCGTCATCGCCTCGATTTCTAAACGCCGCATACGCGAATTTCTGAAGGATTCGCCGCTGCTCGTTCACGTCGTGCTGGTCAGCGGCGCGGCCCAGCAGGCGCTCAACCCGCGCAATTCGGCGCCGTTCTATATTTTCGTCGATCACGAAAACAAAGTGCTGGCCAGCAACTTTATCGGCGACGAGGATTGGTTGAGCTTTTGCGAGCAGATGCGGGAAGCAGCACCTGCAGATCATTAGCCGCATCGCCCGCGCCCGAACTGAAGGTGTTCCGGGGAAAAACGACTGTCTTCCCAAACGGATGTCATCCCGAGCGGAGCGAGGGACCTGCTTGCGCGGAATCCACCTCATTTCCGCGTAGTTTCCGCAACCGGAAATTCGCTATTTCAGCGAACCAAACGCGCGTCGTGTTTATCAAAAAAGCTGGATCCCGGCGTTCGCCGGGATGACGACTCGGAAGCGGCAACGATTCGATTCGGTTCGATCCGTCCGAATGAGTTCTAGCGCATAGCAGTACATCGTTCGCAGCAAGCGCGGCATCGTTCGATTGATCGATCGCTCCGCACGTATTGCATCAACCCTCAATCGCATGCGCCGCCGCCAACACCGCGCCGTCGCGCATCAGCGCCATCATCGCGGCGAGGTCGATATCCAAGGCGCGGTCGCGCGGCAGGAACGGAACGCGTTCGCGGATCGCGGCATGCGCGGCGGCGACGGCTTTGCCCGGATGGAACGGCTCGGCGGCGGACAATTCCGCGCGCAAGGCTTCCACTTCGGCGATAAACGCCGCGCGTTCCGGCGCTTCCGGCAGCGGGCCGCCCTGCACTTTACCGGCGAAGGCTTCGGCGTCGGCGCGATCGGCCAAATCGCGCGCCGCGTTGATCATGTCGCGACGCAAATCCAGCGCCTGCGCGGCGGTCATCAATTCCAGACCGATCACCTTGCGCAAATCCTCGGTCATCGACAGCACATGCCTCGCTTCGTTGGCGCCCATCGACACGTGGTCTTCTGCATTCGCACTGGTCGGAATCGAATACACCGATGCCGGATGCGCGCGCGTCGCAAGATCGTTGACGATGGCCGCGGCGGTGTATTGCACGATCATGAAACCGGATTCGGTGGCATCTTCATTACCGATCAAAAACGGCGGCAAGCCGTCGTTGGTCGCGGGATCGACCAGTTTGTTCAAGCGCCGCTCGCTGATCGACGCAAGCACCGGAATCGCGGCTTTCACGTAACTCATCGCCAGCGCCAGCGGCATGCCGTGGAAATGGCCGGCGGAGATCACTTGCTCTTCGACGTGACGGGCGCGCGCGTCCGGAAACACCAGCGGGTTGTCGGTCACGGCGTTGAGTTCGATTTCGAACACGCGCTTGGCCTGCGCCACAGCATCGCGCACCGCGCCGTGAACCTGCGGAATGCAGCGCAGCGAGTAACTGTCCTGCGGCTGATGTTTTTTGCCGCCGCGGAACGGTTTGAAGCGACGATAGAATTTTTCGCGGCCGTGGCGTTGATCGCTCGGCACCCAATCCCAGCCGATGTCGAAGCTCAGCGCGCGCGAAGCCGCATCGTCCCAGCTCTTCGGCAGCCATGGCCGGAATTTCGGCACGAGGTGATACGGAATATCGCTGAGCGTGGAGCCGGCGAGCAGACCGCGCAGATTCGCGGCGGACGTCACTTGCCCCGGATGCGGGCGCAGCGCATGCACTTCTTCGGCGAACGCGCCGAGACGGCCGGCGAAGGCGTCGATGGTCATCGCCGCGGCGAGATCGGCGGTATCGAGCAATTCCTCGAGGCGCTGCAGCGCGAGTACACCGCAAGCCAGCATCTGCGCGGTGCCGTTGTTCAGCGCGAGACCTTCTTTGTACGACAACTCGATCGGCGCCAAACCCGCGCGACGCAGCGCTTCATCGCCGGGCACGCGCTCGCCGTCGTAGAACGCTTCACCACCGCCCAACAGCACGATGGCCAAATGCGACAGCGGCGCCAAATCGCCCGAGGCACCGACCGAACCGAGCTGCGGCACCACCGGCACCACGCCCGCGTTGAGCATCGCGGTGAGCGCTTGCAACGTTTCCTTGCGCACGCCGGAATGCCCGCGCAGCAGCGTGTTGATGCGTATGCACAACATCGCACGCACCACGTCGGCGGAGAACGGCTCGCCGACGCAGACGGCATGCGAGATGATGAGATTGCGCTGCAATTCCGCATGCAGCGAGCGCCCGGACGGCGCGGCGCCCGGCAATTCGTCGCGCAGCGGATGCGCGCCGAGCAACTTGTCGGCGTTGCTGCCGAAGCCGGTGGACACGCCGTAAATGGGTTCTTCGCGGCGCGCCTGTTCGGCGAGGAACGCGGCGGCGTGCGCGACGTTGCGCAGCGCGCCTTCGTCGAGCATGACCTGCGCGCCGTAGGCCACTTCGACCAACTGCGTGCGAGTGAGGGAACGGCCGTCGAGGCGAATCGGTTTCACGAATGCACTCCAAATTCTTCGCGATCGGAGTTCGCGGACTCCATCGCATCGTTCGCGGCCGGCGCAGAACCGCGTCGGTTCTTGGCGGCCAGAAGAAACAATAACCACAGGGCGATCCAGCCCGACGACACCGCCAACAGCCCGCCGCCCATGCCGTAGACGCCCTTGCCCACCGACATCAACAACGGCGCCAGCACCGTCGCGAGCACCATGCCGATCAGACTCGATGCGGTCACCGCCACGACGAGAAACACCGCCGAGATGCACCAAGGCACCAGCAGATGATGCAGCAATGACGACAGCACCCGCAAAACAAGCGGCCTCTGCGTCATCGTCGACTTCACACGCCGGTCGTCGGCAACGCGCGCCACTGTTCGCGCTCGACCAGCAGCGCACGACCGACTTCGGCCTCGGTGACTTCGAATTGCTCACCTCGACGCAGATCCTTCACCGCCACCACGCCGCGCGCGGCTTCGTCTTCGCCGCGAATCACCATAAAGCGGATGCCGGCACGGTTGGCGTATTCGAGCTGCTTCTTCAGCTTGCGCGGTTCGAGCTGGGTTTCGACATTCAAACCCGCCGCGCGCAGCCGCTGCGACAGCGCCAAGGCGCTTTCGAGGCCGCCGTCGTCCATCAACGAGACCAGGACATCGACCGAGCTGTCGGCGGTGCCGACGAGTCCCGCTTCGCGCAATTGCCAGAACAAACGCGTCAAACCGATCGAAATGCCGACGCCCGGCAATTTCGATTTCGTGTAGTGGCTGGCGAGATTCTCGTAACGGCCACCGGAACAGATCGAGCCGATCTCGGGGTGCGCGTTCAGCGTGGTTTCGTAAACGATGCCGGTGTAGTAATCCAAGCCACGCGCGATCGACAGATTCAGCGCGAAACGGTTGTCGGCCACGCCCAACGCGCGCAATTGACGCAGCACTTCGCGCAGCTCGGCGCGGCCTTCCTCGAACAGCGGCGAACCGTCGCCCAGCGCATCGAGCGCCGCCTGCGCGGCGTCGTGCCCGACCGCACGCACCCGCGAGAACGCCAGCAGCGTGTCCGCGGCCTCGGGCGCCAGCGCGAAGCACTCGCCGATCAGCGTCTCGCGCACGGCCGCTTCGCCGCGCTTGTCGAGTTTGTCGATTTCGCGCAGCACCGCCGCCTGACGCTCGCCCTCGGCGATGCCCTGGCCCTCGAAGAACCCGCGCAACAGCTTGCGATGGTTGAACTGGATGGTGAACTCGCCGATCGCCAGCGATTCGAACACCGACGCGATCACCGCCGGAATCTCGGCATCGTGACGGGTGGACAGCGCGTCCTTGCCGATCACGTCGATATCGCACTGGTAGAACTCGCGAAACCGGCCGCGCTGGGCGCGCTCGCCGCGGTACACGCGCTGCATCTGGTAGCGACGGAATGGGAACGCCAGGTCGTGCTCGTGCTCGGCCACGTAGCGGGCCAGCGGCACGGTGAGGTCGAAGCGCAGGGCGAGCTCGGGCAAGCCCTCCCCGGACTTCTCCAGAGACCCGGTGGACTGCACGAAGTACACCTGCCGCTCGGTCTCGCCGCCGGATTTGGTCAGCAGCACCTCGGACAGCTCCATCACCGGCGTTTCCACCGGCAGAAAGCCGTAGCGCTCGAAGGTGCGGCGGATGGTGTCGAGCATGCGCTGGAACGCGATCTGATCGCGCGGCAGCAGTTCGAGGACGCCGGGTGGGGTACGCGGCTTGATCAAGCGAAACTCCGGGGGTACGGCAGAGGCCGCTAAGTGTAGCCGCTGCCCGCCCCGACGGCCCGGCCCGGACGCCTCCCCCCACCCCACCGACCCGCCCGGGCTTGCCTGCGGGGGGCCGGAGTCATTACAATCGCCGGCTCAAATGTCGGGGTGTAGCTCAGTCTGGTAGAGCGCTACGTTCGGGACGTAGAGGTCGCAGGTTCGAATCCTGTCTCCCCGACCAATTGATCCTTAATTGAAAAAGCTGCCGCGAGGCGGCTTTTTTGTTGCTCGATTGAATGGATCAGCGGGGAGAATGCCGGCCGCCCGCGCGGCCTCATTGCGCCGGCGCCTCTCTGTTCCTGCGGGCGGGTTCGAATCCTGTCTCCCCGACCAATTGATTCTTATTGAAGAAGCTGCCGCAAGGCCGTTTTTTGTTGCCGGGTGTAGGTGAGCGGTTACATCACAGGCCGCCCGCGCGGCCTCGTTACCCTGGCGCCTCTTTCTTCCGCGGGCGGGTTCGAATCCTGTCTCCCCGACCAAATTGATTTGACCAAAAAGCTGCCTAACGGCGGCTTTTTTGTTGCTACGTGTAGGTGAACGGCGACATCTCAGGCCGCCCGCGCGGCCTTGCCGCCTCGGCGCTTCCTTTTCCTCGCGAGGGGGGCGAGCCCTGTCTCCCCGGTCGACCATTCGATCGAAAAGGCTACGGAGAGGCGGCATTTTGTTGCTCGGGCATTGGTTTAGCGGCACGGACATCGGCCGCCCGCGCGGCTTCATCGCCCCGGTGCTACTTTTTCCTCGCGGGCTGGGGCGAGTTCGAATCCTATCGTACCGATCAGCGTCATCAATCGAGAATGCGGCGGAAAGAAGAACCCTTTGCTATCAGCAATCGATGCGATCACACCTGCAGCCGAACCTGCGACGATGGCAAAATACCAACAGTCGCGTGCAAGGGAGATGCTCAGATGACCGATTTTCCGACGGCTTCGAACCCAATGGGGTGCTCGATATGCCAAACGAATCCCGCATGCCAATCTGACGCAGACGCTGCTAGCCGGACTCACGCTCGACACCATCTTATTCCCAGCTATGTCAGAACCGGATGGTCACGACCATCGATATGGTTCGGAACTCCGCAATGGAGCAGTCTCACCGGGACGACAGTCGCAAACCATGAATGACTCGTCCAACCCTGTCCAAAAGCGGCTAATCGCGCTTGTTGCAACTAACGAACGTCGCGAACTTCTGCTCAATCGTTGCTTGCCATCAATCCTTGGTCAATCGATGGCCTTTCATGGGCTTGTCGTTGTTGAAGACGGCTCGCCACAGATTAACGTATCGGATATCCATGCCCTTTCCAAAACTGCGGGTGTCGATATTTCACTTCTACGAAACCGCCGAACCCCCGGGGCTTCGGGAGCATGGAATACTGGGATCGACCACCTTGCCCGGCACTTCGAAGACGTCAGTACGGTATTCGTGGCGTTCCTAGACGATGACGATGCGTGGCAGAAACACCATCTTCAATTCGTATTCGATGCGATAGCGCAAGGAGGCGAAGTAATCGCGACTGGCTTCCACCGCAGGGAAGCGCCAGATCGTTGCATCTCGATCTTTCCGCCATCCGCACTACGAGAAAGCGATTTCAAAATCGGAAATCCAGGGATTCAGCCAAGCGCATTGGTCGTTCGGCTGGATCGCTTATTGCAGGCAGGCTTGTTCGATGAGGCGCTGCAAAGCTGCACGGATCGCGACCTAATGATAAGGCTCGCTCGATTGCCTAAAATTCATTACACCGCTGTCGATATAGTCACTGCAGATCACTATGCATGCCAAAGCCGCCCGCGCCTGTCGACGCCAGGATCGAGCGCTCGCAACCAAGGGCTTTTGGCCTTTCACGAAAAATACTCTTCGGAAATGAGCCGCGGGCAAATCGATGCCTCGCTCGCCCGCGCTCACGCGCTTTTCAACTGGCCGCCGCAATCCGAGCACAAACAACCGGATCGCACCGAAATCGAACACCCAATTCCTAACTCGCATTCCTTACATCTTGTCGTCGGGTTGATTTCCGACGGATCGCGACGCGACGCACTAGTAGGCATATTTTCCGATCTTGCAATGCTCGCGGAAGACCCTGGGATGACCGCATTGGACATTATTGTCCTCGAGAACGCTACGATCGATGAGGAAAGGCAAGGGCTAGAAGAAACCGTCATGGCAGGCGTCGCGTTGGGACTTCGCATACGCTTGATCGATATGGGTATGCGCGACATAAATACCACTACGATGGGGCGACAAGCGATCGGTCCTGCCCGGACGACCTTGCAGGCTTATTTGTACCGTTTCGCATCGAAGCATCCCGAGTGTGTCGTGTGGATATTAGACGACGACATGCGACTTTCGCCTTTGATAGATTCCGGAGAGAGCGTTATCAAGACGCGCTTACCGCTGGTTTCTCGATTGCTGGAATTGAAGCAATCCGGAATCGACATTGCAATCGCACCCTATACCGGCGCACCTCCATTACCTGCGCTCTCATCGGTGCGCGTCCAAATGGTTGACCTACTGGCGACGCTGCGCACGATCGAGAATGTGGACGCTGATTTATCGTTTCCCGATCAGAGTTCGCGGAATCGCTCACTTCGCCACGGACGACGCGATTATTATTACGATTTATCTCATATCGAAACGGATCGTCTCGAAACGCCTTTCGTACTTGAGCTCGAAAAACCAGGCGAAACCGCTGAAGAATTGCTGGCCAGGCTTGTCGGAAGATTAGAAGATATCCTTTCAGGCAAACAATTGTTTCGTCCTCTGTATATATCGGCAGAAGAGATCAACGCATTCAAGACCGAAACGATCGCCTGTCATCGCGGAGGGAATTGCTTCATCTTCGATATTAGAGCATTGGCGGCCGCACCCAATCATGTCCCCGTGGTGGAGGGCAGGCCAACGCGTCGTTCTGACATGGTCTGGGCACTCCTCCAGCGTCATCTATTTTCTCGGCATGTCGTCACCGTGCCGCTGCCTACTTATCATTCCAGAGAACATTCTAATCATAATGAAAACTTCGCCGCTGAAAATCTGATCGACGATATTCGCGGATTTGCTCTCTATTCCACGCTTCAGGATGCGTTAGTTTCGCCAGGTATCGATATCGCAGCGCGCGCCTCGAAGTATATCGAGGAAAGATTAGCGGCATTTCGGCTATCGGTTTACAGAATCCGCGGACTTGCCGCCGAGCTCGATGCATTGTCGTATCGGCCACGATTCTCTGCTCACGCGAATGCAATGCAGGTGTTTGCCGAAAAGGTGCAAAAAAACTTTGATGAATCCCTACTGAGTCGAATATGCTACGGCGCGAAATCGCTTACTCCCGCATTAGTAAGCGATTTCATATCGGGTCTCCACCGTCAGCTAGAGGAATTTCAATTTGCGTTAGAGAACGACACGATCATAGACGATCATCTGCGGCTCGCACGAATCGAAAGCGCTAAACGTGTTCTGCGGACCAACTCTGAAAATTCATCGTTAAGCGGCCATCATATTGATGCGCTTTACGTTCTTGGCGATGGCGATGAAGGTCTCGTGATGGCAGATGGAGAGCGCGTATACAAAGTCTTCGACCGATGGAACGCTCAGGATTCCCTTCGGTCAATTCCACGTTTACAGCAGCTATCAAAGCGTAATTGCGACGTCGACTGCTTGTATCCGATAGATGTCTTTTGCACAACGGCGAAGGTCTGGATGCTGACCTATCCATATGAAGCCACGGCTCCATATAAGGGCGGGCTCGGGCCAGGGCTTGTATTCCTGATGGTCGAGTGCTGGCGCTTCGGCGTCGTCTGCCGCAACTTGCATCCGAAGAATCTCCGCGTCACAGGCGCCACCGTGCGCCTTGTCGATTATGGGCGCGATTTGCTTCTTCGAGAAGATACGCCGCAATTCATTGCCGAATTCGACTCAATGTGCCGCCGCGCATTCTTGTGCTGGCGATGTTGGCACCGCAGCGATCTGGCTGAATTGATGCGTCGAGCATTGCGAGAGGAGGCGCTGCCAGAACTAAGCGGGTTTTTCATTTTTCGCAACGCAATCTGGCAGGCAACAGGCCACCATCCGACTCCGGCGCCGGAATTAGAGCGAGCGCTGGCGCTGCGTCCGCGCCGGACCCTCGACTTCGGCTGCGGCAAAGCCGAACTTTCTCTATCAATTGCGAAACAAGGAATACCAGTTGTAGCGTACGATCGCGACCCTGAGATTCACTCGCGATTGATCGCACTGAATGAGAGAAATATTTTCGTCGCCAAGACATTCGCGGACACACGAGTGGATGATGGCTACGCTCTTGTGATCTGCCGCCGTGTGATATGTCAACTGGATGAAGCGTTCGCCATCTCGGTACTACGCGACCTTAAGGAAGCCGTTTCGTGCGATGGGCGTGTTCTGCTCTCCATTTGTCATCCGTTAAACGCGCCTTCTCTATCTACTCTGGAAGCAGAATCAGTACTTGAACGCATGCACGACACGGAGTCCGTCTGCTCCTGGACTAAACGCCATCGGCTGAGCGGCCGCACACTTCACGAAGTTCATCGCCCCGAAAGAATTCTGCATCGATGGATCCGTCGCGCCGGTTTTGAAATTGCAGGCCGCATGGAGCGAGATGCAATCGACCTGAATCGATTCGAGATAACGCCCGATGTATTGATCTTAGAATTGCGGCCAGCGCGCGAAAAATCGACGAGCCTGATGATTAAAGCCTGCGCAATGGAGGCTCATATCCTTCGGGATCGCGTGATGCATTTGATAGACCAACTCGAAGCACCGCATGCTTTTGATGAAGTCATTCTCGTGCTCGATTCGCGTCAAGAAGACTTTCCCCGACAATACGCCGCAGGCGATTTTTCGCTGCTAATAGCAGAGTCAGAAGAACTTCAGCGGCAAGGTTGGATAGATAGAATTGTTATCGGGCCGGAAGCTCAGGAAGAATGTCGTCGTCTGAATCTTTGCTGGCTCGGCATAGATCGCCCGGATGCACATGCCGCTAACGGTGCTCCGCTGGCCGCCATTTTTGCCGGGTTTGAGTCGATCGTTACGCGTTGGCTTCTGCAGGTCGACCTCGACGTCGTGATCGGTAGAATCGATAGGGCACATGACTACCTGTCCGATATGCGCCGCGCAATGACATCAGACCCGAGCTCCGTTACGGTGGCCCTCAATATCGCACATACTCAGGACATCCCGTATACAACAACAGGTCCATATGGAGCATGGCGCACAGAAGTCCGCGCTTGCCTATTGGATATCAGGAAGATGAAGCGCCTCCGCCCGTTTATGCTCACTGCTGACGATACCGTCCCATTACCGGCATGGCATCGCGCATTAGATGCGCGCATGGAATCATCAGGAGCGACTTCACTACGTGGTGGCAGCCGTCAAACATTTTTTGTCCACCCAGATAATATCTTCAAAAATGTCGATATCAATCTTTTTGGGAGAATGGTGGATAGGATTTCCCGGGGCGATCTTATTCCTGAACAGATAGGTAATGTCGACCTTGCGCAGCCACCTGCCTATTGGGTCGAACCGACTCGTTTCGAGAGCTTTGTCTTCGTGATTGCAGGGCGCAATGTCCCACCTTCAAGATTCAAACGTTGTATTGACTCCGTTCTCGCACAAGAATGCGGGGACTGGGGCGCGATCGTTATTAACGACGCTTCCGAACATTCTATTTCCCGTAGTTGGGAATCTTTGCTTGCTCGGCATGGGGGCCGTATTACGTACCTGCGAAACCGCGAGCCAAAAGGGCTTTTGGAGAATACGGTGGAAGCCATACGTCATCACATCGGCAACCACAATTCCATTGTGGTAACACTAGATGCAGACGACTGCCTGCTCGGCAACCGTGTCCTCGACATCTTGGCAAGCCACTATGCGGCCGGCGCAGACATGACCGTTGGAAGCATGTACCGAACGGACAAGGAAACCCACTACCCCGTTGAATTCATCGATGCGCGAAGCAGACGAGGCGGCGGCAATGTGTGGCAGCACCTACGCTCGTTCAGGAAGTCCTTGTTCGACCAAGTCCCCGACGATGCTTTTCGACTCGACGGCCGTTATGTGAATCTCGCAAGCGATTGGGCTTTGATGCTGCCGTTGACCGAGCTTGCGACTCATCCATCATGGGTTCGCGACATTCTTTATCTCCACGAGCCCGGAACTCTACGGGACTCGGTTTACCGAGAGGAGCGCGAACGAACGATCGCTCGCTTGATTCAGAAGCCATCGCTTCGAAATATCGCCGCTACTTCTTCAGAAGTTTCAGACTCGACGTGAAAGAATAATTCGCTCGATTCTTGGTATCCAATGTAGCCTGTCATAACGGCAATCGTCCAACATCTATTGCCAATGAACACACGATACCGGCTTCCGTCAAGAAAAGCGGTATCGAATAATAATAGGCATCACGTCATTCGGCATTGATCAGGTATCGCTTCTGAGATTCCGCGTCTGCCCCTCGCCCCGCACCACAAACCGTTCGATGGTCAGCGACTCCGCGCCCATCGGGCCGTAGGCGTGCAGGCGGGTGGTGGAGATGCCGATTTCGGCGCCGAGGCCGAGTTCGCCGCCGTCGGAGAAACGCGAGGAGGCGTTGACCATGACCACGGCGCTGCGCAGGGCGTGGACGAAGCGCGCGGCGACCGCGTCGTCGCGGGTGACGACGACTTCGGTGTGATCGGAACCATGGCGGCGGATATGCGCGATGGCGTCGTCGAGCGTGTCGACCACGCGCACGGCGATGATGAAATCGAGGAATTCGGCATCCCAATCGTCGGCCTGCGCGGGCACGGCGCCGGGCATCCGCGCGAACGCGCGCGGGTCGGCGCGGAGTTGCACGCCGCGCTCGGCCAGCATCGCCGCGGCGCGGGGCAAAAAATGGTCGGCGACATCGGCGTGCACCAGCAGCGTTTCCAGCGCATTGCACGCGCTGGGGCGCGAGACTTTACCGTCGAGCAGAAGATCGAGCGCGAGATCGAGATCGGCCGCGGCATCGACGTACAGATGACAGACGCCCTTGTAGTGCTTGATCACCGGCACGCGCGCGTGTTCGGCGACGAACCGGATCAAGCCCTCGCCGCCGCGCGGGATGGCGAGATCGACGATGTCGTTGAGCTGCAGAAGTTCCACCATCGTTTCGCGTCGCAAGTCGTCGATCAAGCTCATCGCCACCGCCGGAACCCCGTGCGCGTCGAGGACGCGGGCCAGCGCCCCGGCGATCGCGACATTCGACCGCAGCGCCTCCGAGCCGCCGCGCAGGATCACACCGTTGCCCGCCTTCAAACACAGCGCCGCGGCATCGGCGGTCACGTTCGGTCGCGCTTCGTAAATCATCGCGATCACGCCCAAGGGCACGCGCACGCGCTCCACCGACAATCCGTTCGGCCGCGTTTCACGCCGAGTGACGATACCGACGGGGTCGGGCAATTCGGAGACCTCGCGCACCGCGTTTGCGATGCCGGCGAGTCGCGATGGGTCGAGTTTCAAACGATCCAGCATCGCGCCAGTAATGCCCTTCGCTTCCGCCGCTCGCAGATCGTCGGCGTTCGCGGCAAGAATGACGGCGGCATCGGCCTCGAGCGCATCGGCCATCGCGCGCAGCAAGGCGTTTTTCGCCTCGGTGGACAGGCCGGCGACGACTTGAGCGGCATCGCGGCAGGCCAGCGCTTGCGCGCGCACGACGGAGACGGCTGCATCAGGCATGTGCGCGTCAGACATCGGCGTTCTCCTGCGATGCGCGTTCGATCAGCGACAGATCGTCGCGATGGACGATGACATCGCCGTAGTTGTAACCGAGCACGGCGT